>JAJRYZ010000079.1 GCA_024275515.1 Spirochaetota bacterium | reverse complement strand
CTCCCGCTGCCGGCGTCGCGCGTACTCGAGAGCGCTCCGCACGCTTCTTGAGGCGACACCGAGGCGCTTCGCCGTCGTGCTCAACGCGCCTTCGACGTGTGATTCCGGCATGGCGAAATCGATCAACGGGTCGAGGACCTCGCAACCGATCTCGTTCTCGAAGGAAGCACGCAGATAGTACGGCTCGCCCTGAACAAGGGGACAGAGGTTCGAAACCTCGGCCGTTTTGTCGTACCTCACCCCGCGAAAATGGGGGAGAAAGAGATAGTCCGGCTTTCGGGCGATAAGATCGGCGAAGTATCCGTGGGCGATTTCGCACGGGTAGCAGAGAGGCGCAACCGACCGCTTTGCGCCGGCCGGGTCGCACCGCTCCGGAAGAACCGGCCGAAAACCCAGTGCGGTGAAGAAGGAGGAAAAAAAAGGATAGTAGGTGTGTATGAGAAACGAACGGTTCATCCCGACGGTCGCCGCTTCGACGGGAAGCGCCCCGGTGTTGGCCGCAAAAACATCGAACACCAGCCGCTGCCGCTCGGCAACGAAGTCGTATGTCGCGGCGTCGATATCGATGTGATGCTGCAAATTGTAGTACCTGTTGCAACTTCCCCCGAAGAGCACCGTCGAACCACGCACCTCGATTCGCTGAATCGCGCATCCGAGATCGCATCGTTCCTTCCCGCCGCTGCAGGTAAACGGTTTTTTATACGTAACCGAAGATCCGGCGAGCACGTTGAGATCGTAGCCGCGTTCCTCGGCCGAATCGGAGCTCAGCCTGACGGCGACTTCGAGCGCCGCGCCGTAGGCGCCTGCAAGACCCGGATCGGGAGGGACGACGATCCTCTTCCCGGTAATTCCCGCCATGGCAACCGGGACGGCCTTGTTGTAACAGACGCCGCCCTGCATGAAGATCCGGTTGCCGACCGTGCGCGCGCCTTTGACCCGATTGACGTAGTTCATGCAGACCGAGTAGACCAATCCCGCAAGGATATCGTCCTTCGACACGCCCTGTTGCAACGCATTATTGATATCCGACGAAATGAACGCCGCGCACTGGTCGCTGAAATCGGGAGGCGCATCGGCGCGAAGCGCGCGGCCGGCTATGTCGGCCATATCGACGCCGAGGCTCTCGCGGGCCGACTCTTCGAGGAACGACCCGGTTCCCGCCGAGCACGCCTCGTTCATCGCGTAGTCGGAGGCGACCCCGCCGGTAAGATGGGTATACTTTGCGTCCTGCCCGCCGATCTCGAAGATCGTGTCGACCTCGGGGTCGCAGTGTGTCGCCGCGGTCGCGTGAGCGATGATCTCGTTGTAGACCTCGTCGGTGCCGGCGTGTAGACCGACTATCTGTCTTCCCGACCCCGTGACCGCGACGCCGACGATGTCGACGCGTACACCGTCAAGCTGCGCGGCGATTGCCGCGTAGCAGCGCCTTGCCGCCGAGACCGGGTCCGCGTTGGTCCGCAGGTATTCGGACGCGAGAATCCTTTCGTCACGCAGCCGCATCAGCACCGCCTTGGTGGTCGTAGAGCCGGTATCGACGCCGAGGACACAGCGGTCGCCAACCAAAACGACCCCGCGCTCGGCCTCTTTGAAAACGACCATACCGGCGTACGTTGAAAGCGGTTTAAGAGTGCGACGTGGCGGATGGTGAGGTTTGAACACGTCCAGCCGGGGAGCGGACCGATTCGACGGCGCCGCGTCGTGCCCTTTGTCGTGAGCGCGAAGAGCGGCCCCCAGCGCCTCGAAATAGAGCGCCTCGGAGGGAATCCTCAAGTGCGGAACGACGCGCTTGAGATGCAAAACGACCGCCCGGTTCGCCGCGCTGCCGCCGACAAGCACGACACGCTTCGACACGTCGACGCCGAGCAGCTCAACGATCTTGCCGGCGATCATTCGGCCGAGCCCCGCGACGATTCTCCCCTTGGGAACACCCTTGTTCGCCGCGTGCGTGCAGTCGCTCTTACAGAACACCGAGCAACGGCCCGACACCGGGTACGGATCGACGTCGGCGGCGAGTGCGTTCGCGGCCTCCGGATCGATTCCCATCCGCCGCACCTGCTGAAGGTAGAACTCGCCGGTTCCCGCCGCACATTTGTTCCCCGTGTACACCGACTCGACGGTCCCGTCGTCTGCAAGGCGATAGACCACGAAGTTCTCGCCTCCGGCACTGACGATCGTCTCCGGTGGCGACGCCTCGGGATCGGCCGACACGAGTCGGGATGCCGCCCACTCGACCGCCTCGACTTCGGTGATCGAGAGCAGATTGAGCCTGTTCCTGAAATCCCTACCGGTCGCGACGACCCCCGAGTATTCGCGGAGATCGTAGGCGGAAAGAAGTCGCTCGACGACGCGTCGGGGATCGCCTTCGTGGCGCAGCCTGCTTACCCGCACCACCGACACATCGCCGTTCTCACCGGCGACCTCGACCGCCGAGACGGTGGTCGCGCCGACACAGATACCGAGCGATTTTCGCGGGCCGCCGCCGATCCGCTCCATCGACGCCGAGAATCCGGTATCTACAATCCTGTCTGTTTCACTCATAATTGCGCCGCTTGCCAGTGTAGTCAAACGTCGGTCATCTGAATAGCCGGAGCGACGACCATGCTCGCCTAGTAGCGCATGTGCCTTCTGTACACATCCAGCGCGAATCGGAAATCATCATAGTCGACGTTCGAAGAGACCGAGTGATCGGACATATATATATATCGAGCGTCCGCGCGCTTCATACCTTCGAGTAATAACGACACTTCGTTTTCGATGTATTCACGATCCCCCGATTCAAGCACCCTCACGTCGAGTCCCCCGATCAACGCCAGTCTGTCGCGGTAGTTGCGGGCTATGCGCAGCGGATCGTTGCCCGCTTTCACCTCCATCGGATCGACCGCGCAGAAGCCCGCTTCGACCACCTGATCGAGGATCGGCTCTTCGAGGCCGCACGTATGAAGAACGACGGGTAGGTCGTAACCCCGGAAGAACTCGACGAGCTCCGCATAGAAGGGAAAGATCAGTTCCCGATAGGTGTCGGGAGAACAGAACAGTGCCTGCTTGTACCCGAGATCTTCGTATATCCAGACGCCGTCGGGTCGCCCGGCCTCTTCGACAAAAATGGTGAAGCAGGCTTTGTAGAGATCGGTATATACCCTGCAGTAGTCGCGGATCCAGCCGGGATCGAGAAGCAAGTTCTCGTAGAGAGCGATGTCACCGAGGCTTCCACGCATGTTCTCCCAAATGAACTGGTTCCCGTAGTGGGTCCAGACCGCGGCGCGCGTTCTTCGTTCGAGACTCCGTCGCGTGTCGTCGACGGCTTTCGCGGTAACCCGTTCGCGTTCGGATCCGACGACGTGGGGCCGATAGTCGCGCTCCCACACCTCCCGACTCTTCATATCGAAAGCAACGTGCTCGGGTGTGCCCGATTTGTGCTTCCACCATTTGAGCGAGGCGCCGTTTCCGTTCTTGATAAGTTGCCACTCGTCGGTTTCTTCCACGACGTCGTGTACCCCGAGTTTCGCGTGCCACTCGAACCAGCCGCCGCATCCGGCTACATCGAAGCCGAAATGCTCCGCCGGGTCGACGGGGTTTCCATTATCGTCGGTCGGATATCCCTGACCGACCCACTTTTCAAGCGTGTCTTTCCACGGTCGGTCCATGACGGGAATACGCTCCGGCGCGCCGCCCCGCATAACCGCCTCGACGATGTTTCTCGACGTCTCCATGATCGCGGCCACTATCGAGCCGGCTCGTGGGCGGCTCGGTCCCACGCGATCGAAAAGCGGGTTATCAGCTCGTGCCGGCTCGCCGCCGCGGCCTCGAGCTGAAGCTGATAGAGCGGCCGCTTAGCTCCGTCGACTCCGATACGCTTCACCCGTTCGTGCGCCGGAGTCCATTCGGGGAGCACACGGAGACTCACGCCGTCGAGACGCAACTCCCACCCACCTTCGATCCGGTGGAAACGCCGAAGCGCGTTAAGCCGCAGCGTGACCGGCGCGGAGCGGCTGAGCGACATCGTGTCGATCACGACGAACGCATCGAGTGAAGAGCTTCGAAGCTTTCGCGTGGCCGAGGTGACCGGATCGTTCCATGCACCGGTCGTATCGATCGACGCATCGAGCGTCCGTTCGTCGCCGTGTCCCTCGACGATCGTCGACACCGGGCACGGGTTGATCTGACGGACCGACTCATCTCCCATCGCACCGGGAGTCAACAGGTTATGAAACAACGCGTATTTCATCACCTCCGCCTGCGGGTCGGAGTATTGAATCTGCGATCCGTCGACGAGGGCGTTTTGCCGGTCGATTTCAACGATGAGACTTCCCCGATCGTCGTGCGAATGGCCTCCGTGCGCCTTGCCTCCGACGAGGAACAACCGGACCATCCGCCCGCCGTCGCTGCGAAGCGAACTCATCATCCCGGAAACGGGGAAAGTCGCAAAAACCGGTATCGGCAACTCGGCGCGGGGAAGCTCGTCGGGGCCGTGAAGAATCTCGAACACCGCGCCGGGCAGCGCGGCCCCTTCGCCGATCGGCCAGTGGGAAAGAAACGAAAAAAGTCGCGCCGACCTTTCATCACCGAACAGTGCATACAGTTGCGCGACGGCGAGCCTCGCGGGCGGAGTCGCGATTCGTCCACCGTCCGCGATAGGAACGACGCACCCGTCGGGCGGCACGGTGCTCATATTCGCAGCGACGTAGTCGACGACGTTCCTGAGCGTGTCGGGG
>JAJRYZ010000078.1 GCA_024275515.1 Spirochaetota bacterium | reverse complement strand
AGTTTCGTCTCCGCAATCACCGGGCTGGAAGGCGGTGTCTATCTGTCGGTCGGCTCGGCGGTCATGTCGCCGATGATTTTCGAAAAATCGCTGTCCATGGCGCGCAACCTACGTTCCCGGCAGGGGCGGTCGGTCGAGGATTTCGATCTGTTCGCCGTCGACCTCGCCTCACTCGGGTGGGACTGGTCGCGCGACGGCGAACCGCCGCCCGACGACCCCGCCTACTACATCAGGTTCTGCAAATCGTTCAGCCGCATGGGAGGCAGATTCGCCTACGTCGAACTCGACGCCGTCGACCTCTTTCCCGCGTTGTACCGGCTGCTGGTACGGTAGGAGCGGCGGGTCGCTTTGCCGCCTGACGCCCCTATCGCCGCGTCTACGGATCGTCGAATCGCACACGCGCGATCTCGTCGACGGAGAACGTCGGCCCGTCGACGACCTCGCCTTCGCGCCTCCATACCAACCCGGGCTCTCCCGCGATCACCTCGCCGATCCGCGTGGCGTCGATCCCTTCACGCGCGAGCGAATCGACGATGGCCGAAACGCTTTCCTTTTCGCACACGACCAGCAGGCTCCCCGAACCGATCAACCCCAAAGGATCGATCCCGAGGATCCGGCACATCTCCCGGCATTCGGCGAGAACCGGTATCGCCTCGATGTCGACGGCAATCCGGGCGAAACCGCCGAGCTCCGTGAGCGCGCCGGCGATACCGCCCTCGGTAACGTCGTGCAAAGCGACGACCGCGCCGGCGTTGCGGGCGACGGCGGCGTCCCGCGTAATCCCGATCTGTTCGATCCTGCGCGCAGCGGTTTCGATCAGACCGGGAGAAACGCCGGCGGCGGTAAGCCTTCGGCGGCACGATACGGCGAGGATCGAGGCGCCTTCGACCGCCGCCGCCTTGGTAACGAGAATCGCCTGGCCGGGTCTCATATCGCTTTTTTCGAGAAGCTCGTCGGGTTCGACGGTTCCGATCATCGTCCCGGATACCACCGGCCGCGTCACCGCGTCGGTAATCTCGGTATGCCCGCCGCACAGCTCGACACCGTGTCGCTCGCACGCGACGGACAGCTCGCGAAGCAACCGCCTCGCCGCGACCGAAGAGAAACCCGCCGGCATCAATACCGTCGCGAAGAACCAACGGGCCGTCCCGCCGGTGGTGGCTATATCGTTCGCGTTGATCGTCACCGCGTAATCGCCTATCCGGCGGCCGGCGAAAGTAATCGGATCGCTCGTTACGGTGATGATCGTCGCCTCACCGACGTCTATCGCCGCGGCATCCTCGCCGACCGCGGGGCCCACGCGAACGCCGCGCGCACGAAAAGAGTCGAGCCATTCGGCGAGAAGAGCGGACGGGACCTTTCCGACGGCGAGGTTCATGCCGGGAAGTTCACGAGCGCCGCTACCTGGGCTCGCGTTCGGAGACCGGGGGTCCGAGGATCTCCGACCAGACTACCGCGCGCTTGAGCGGAGGCAACGAATCGACCCTCGGCCGAGCTCGACTTTTCGGCGCCGCAGGCGGCACGACGGCCGCCCGCATCGAGGCCGGTCGAACCGCCGGGACGACCGACGCGTCGGCGGCGGGGACCGTTTCTCCGACTACGGCTTTCGGCCGGACAAGCACCGTCTCGGGCGACTCCGGCCCGGCCGCTTCGGCTGCGCGACCAAAGGTCGGATCGCTTCGTCGCCGAAGGCCCCCGTAAATCGACATCGCGAGCCGAACGAGCGTGGGCGCGATGATAAGCAGAAATATGGCGAGAAAAAGGACTATCCGCTCCACGTGTCGTTACTCCTTCGGCGCGACCGGTTCGCTTCCTCCGGATCCCCCCGATGTTCCGCCCGATGTTTCGCCGCCGATGCTCTCGCGCATCGACGTGTCGGCCTGGATATTTCTCAGCCGGTAGTAGTCCATCACGCCGAGGTTTCCCTCGCGGAACGCTTCGGCTATCGCCTTCGGAATCTCCGCTTCGGCGAGCACGACCTTGGCGCGGTTTTCAACAACCAGCGCCGACATTTCCTGCTCGCGCGCCTGCGCGGCGGCCCGACGCTGCTCGGCGACCGCCTGAAACCGTCGCTTGTCGGCTTCGGCCTGATCGGCCTGCAGCTTCGCTCCGATGTTCTCCCCCACGTCGACGTCGGCGATGTCTATGGAGAGGATCTCGAACGCCGTGCCTGCGTCGAGTCCCTTCTCGAGCACGCGTTTCGATATCAGGTCGGGATTCTCGAGAACCGACTTATAGCTCGCGGCCGACCCGATCGTGGTAACGATACCCTCGCCGACCCGCGCGATGATCGTTTCCTCGGTGGCGCCGCCGACGAGGCGCTCGATGTTGGCCCTCACCGTCACGCGCGCTTTCGCTTTGAGCTGGATCCCGTCTTTCGCCACCGCGTCGATCGTGCGCCGCCCCGTTTCGGGATTGGGACAGTCGATGACTTTCGGGTTGACGCTGGTGCGGACCGCGTCGAGCACGTCGCGCCCGGCCAGATCGATCGCCGCGGCCTGCGTAAAGGTAAGGTGGATGTTGGCCTTGTTCGCGGCGATGAGCGCCTTGCTGACGCGCAAAACGTCGCCGCCTGCGAGGAAATGCGTCTCGAGGGGATCGGAATCGACGTCGATACCCGCTTTGGTAAGCATGATTCTCGAATCGACGATGCCGACGGTCTTCACTCGTCGGATCCACATTCCCACCAGGCGACCGAGCTTGATGGGCGCTCCCGAAAGCAGCGCGCGAAACCAGAGACCGAAAAACTTGACAAAGAACGCGAGGAACACGAGCGCGATTACGCCGAGAACGATATAGACGACTATCATGACTCCGCCTCTCCTTTTCGTACCTTGATCCTGTTTCCGTCCACCCGAGTAACGACCAGCGGTGTACCGGGATCGAGAAACTCCCCTCCGGTAACCACGCTGTATTTCCGTCCGTCGATCACCGCCACGCCCGACGGGCGGAGCGCGGAAAACGCCTTCCCCGATGCTCCGACCAGGGCCGACGGTCGATCACACCGCGACGCGTCGTCCTGCGACTGTCCCGCATCGGCGGCCGCGCCGGGACGCTTTCCGAGAATAAGCCATCGGCCGACTATGCTCCGCGGGAAGAACTTGAAGCAGACGGCCATGGTCACCGGCGTAAGGACCACCAGCCCGATCAGGTAAATGCTCCCGATGACCGCACCGTAGCTCGAATAGGCGGTGACGATCCCCGCGACGATGCTGCCCAGACCGAGAATACCGATAATGCCGCCCGCCGGGACAAAAAACTCGACGATTATGGCCGCGAGGCCGGCGGCGCAGAGTCCCAGCGAGGTCAACCAGCTCATCGGCCGGCTCTCCCGACGAAAATCCGGTTGCCCCTCGTCTCGACGACCTCCACCGCAGTCCCCGGCGCGAGGTACTCTCCGTCGCTCTGCGCCTCCCAGATTTCCCCGTCAAGCTCGATCTTTCCCACCGGTCGCAGCGCGGTGATCACGACGCCGGTCTTGCCGGCGAGCTGAGACACCGCGCCGTCACGCAACGGACTGCTGGTCGAAACCGGCGTCCCGACGCCTCCTCCCGCCCCGCCGCTTCCGGTGCCGGAGAGAATCAACCGGTTGAAGAGCGGAAGACGCGGAAAGGCCTTAAGCACGACGCCGAAAACGATAAGCGACGAGACAACGCTGACTCCGACGATCGAGAGGTTGCGTCGGAAAACATCCCACTCCCACTCGAACTCGGGCCAGATGAACCCCTGCCTGGACAGCACCAGCGAAACCGCCATGAGCACCAGTCCCGCGATGCCGATGATTCCGAAACCGGGGATAAGGAAAATCTCGACCACCAACAGCACGACGCCGGCGAGGAACATCAGCAACTCGAGCGATCCGACGGTTCCGAGCAGCGCGCTTCCGAGAAACACCACCGCGAAGCACACGATGGCGACGGTTCCCGGCACGCCGAAACCGGGACTGGTGATCTCGAGATAGAGCGCCACGAGCCCGGCGATAATGAGAATCGCCGAAACGGCGGCGCCGGTAACGAACGCCGCCGCGCGGTCGGCCGGGGTCTCTTCGAGAATCACCGCCGCGGTTTCATCGACGCCGACGTCGGCGTAGAGCGATGAAAGACTCCCGACGGTCCCGGACGAGATACCGTAGCGGGCCATCTGCCCGGCTGTAAGCGTCAAAAGCTTTCCGGACGCCGAAACGATCCGTCCTTCCTCGATTTCCAGGTCTCGATCGGCGGCTTCGCGTTCGAGCTCGGGGAAGTCGTCGCGCGCGACCAGTCGCATCTCTTCGCCGAGGTAAACCTCGAGGAGCTCGACATCGTCGTCGACCATCGCCCGCGCGACCGGCACGGGGTAGCCGTTTTTTTCGGCAAGCGCGGCCATCTGCGCGCGCACGGCGCTTACCGTTTTTTCGGGCGCCGCCTCCATACCGGCCTGAGTCTGATAAACCGGCGCGGCCGCGCCGATCGAGGTCCCGGGCGCCATGTAGATGCGGTCGCAAGAGAAGGAGATGAGCGCGCCGGCCGACCAACTGACTCCGGTACCTTCGGCCGACGACGGAACGTAGGCTATCGTTTCTGCGTCGGCGACCGATCCGATAAGCGTGGTAATCTGCAGCGCGGAGTCGACTCTGCCGCCGAAAGTGTCTATTTCGAATATGATAAACCGGGCGCCGGCCGCCTCGGCCTTCTGAATCGACCTTCGAACGAAAACCATCCTGGCGGGGTTGATCTCTCCGCGTATCGGGACGACGTAGACCGGCGCCGAATCGGCGTCTTGGGAATACAACGCCGGAACTCCCGCAACGAGAAGCAGAAAGAAGAGGGCGCGCAGTCTGGTCGGTGTAACCGTCATCGTGATGGTATTGAGAGTTTCAGGCTTCACCGCCGCTTTGTCAAGGACGGATCGAGCCCGCGCGCGATTGTTGCATGCGAGCCGTGAATCACGGTATGATCGAATCTGCAATTTACACATGCGCCAACCTTTCATTCGGTAGGAGTAATCCTTGTTCATGATGACTAGACGCACGGGTGTTATCGCCGTCGCGCTTCTATTGTCGACGCTCACCGGTTGCTTTCTTCTTCCCAAAGAGGAGGCGATCCTTGCGCCGCCGATAATGGAGCCTCCCGAGATCACCTACAAGACCATCGCCGTCACGCGAAAAGACATCGAAGACAGCGTTCGGGTTACCGGATACTTCGTCTACGCCCGGCAGAAATCGGTCCAGTTCCGCTCGGCGTCGGGCCGGCTCGACGCGATCTACGTCTCATACGGAGACGTCGTCGAAGAGGGGCAACTGCTCGCTTCGCTGGTGACGAACAACACCGAGCTGCGAATACGCCAGCAGGAGCTCCGCGTGAGGAAGCTCGAGTTGGGCCTCGAGCGGAAACAGCTTACCGGCGCCGATCGGTTCGAGATCGAAATGGCGAAACTCGATCTCGAGCTCGGGAAAATCCAACTCGAACAGCTCATCAACGAGCTCGAAACCTCCCGGCTTCGCGCGCCCATGTCGGGCGAGATCGTCTATATCACCAACGCGGCCGAAGGCGACTACATCGATTCCTACAGGACGATGTTCCAGATCGCCGACCGGTCGAAGCTCTATCTCTCGTACGCCGGAAGCAACCTGGGCGAGTTTCGCCTCGGGATGAAGGTCGTCGTCGCCTACGAAGACGCCGAGTACGACGGCGAAGTGGTTATGACGCCGGCGCAGTTCCCCATCGACGCGCCCGAATCTCAGCGGCGCCAGGTCATGTTCGAGGTCAGGGGGCTACCCGACACGGTCAAGAAGGGAGAATCGGCGCGCGTCGTCCTGATTCTGCAGAAACAGGAAAACGCCCTCGTCATTCCGCGAAGCCAGGTGCAGCGATATCTCGGTCGAAAGTACGTCTACGTACTTGAAGACGGCGTACGGACCGAGAGAAACATAGACACCGGAATCGAAAACGCCACCGAGGTGGAGGTGACCGAGGGGCTCGAAGAAGGCGAGCTTATCGTGCTCAGGTAACTTCGAATGCTGCGCTTTGTTCTCCAGAAAATGATCCACAACGGCTGGATGGTACTCTGCCTTGCAGCCGGTTCGTTTCTCGCGGTCGCGCTCATCTCGAGCATTCCGATGTATACCGACGCGATCATGCAGCGCATGCTCGTACGCGATCTCGAAAGCTTTCAACGGGAACACGACACCTACCCCGGTACGATCGAGGCGCGGTACAACTTCTACAACCCGGCCGTCGATCCGACCCGCGCGCGGTTTTTCGACTATATCAACAAAACAACCGAGACCGATCTGATACCGCAGCTTGGACTTCCCGTGCTCGAGCACAGCATACACGCGATGCTCGACTATATGCTCGCCTACGACGCCGACGGTCGCGACGAGGAAAACAAGCGACCGAACACGCAAATCCAGGCGTTGCAGGGACTGGAAGATCATATCGAAATCGTGTACGGGAGAATGTACAACCCCGAACCTGTCGACGGCGTCTATGAAGTTATCGTCAGCGAGCAGGCGATGCTCAACCTCGACCTGCTGCTCGGACACACCTACGTTATCTACAACATGATGACCGAAGAAGAGACTTTCAAGGTCAAAGTGACCGGAGTGTTCAGGCAAAACTCGATCCAAGATCTCTTCTGGTTCCGAAGGATCGGCAAGTTTGCGGACAGTTTCATCATGAACTTCGACGTGTTCGAACGCGATTTCATCCGTCAATACGCCGCGAACTTGAGCTACGTGTTCTGGTTCTACGCGCTCGACTATCAGGAGATCAAGGTCGACCGGCTTCCCGCGCTGCTTCAAACGATCGACCGGTATCAACGGCTCACTCACGACTACAGAATAGATTTCCGGTTCCCGGTGCTCCCCATGTTCGAAGAGTACAACGCGCGGGCGAAGACGTTGAGCCTGATGCTGCTCTTCCTCCAGACGCCGGTCTTGCTCATGCTCGTGTTTTTCATCTACATGGTTTCTCAGCTGGTCATCAACAACGAACGAAACGAAATAGCGGTGCTCAAGAGCCGCGGCGCCGGACTGGGCCAGGTGTTCAACATCTATTTCGTTGAAAGCGTGATACTCGGGGGCGCCGCGCTGGTCGCCGGTCCGTTGTTCGCCTTCGGCATCGTCTCGTTTCTCGGTTCGTCCAACGGTTTCATGGAGTTCGTCCAGCGGGTCGCGCTTCCGGTCCGATTGACGCCGAGCGTGTATCTCTACGCGAGCGGCGGGTTCGTGCTGTTCGTCCTCACGATGCTGCTCCCGGTCGTGATCTTTTCGCGCTCATCGATCGTGGAGCATAAGCGGCAGAAAGTCAGGTCGTCCAAGCCGGTTTTCTGGAAGCGATTCTTCCTCGACATCGTGCTGATCGGTCTCGCCGGCTACGGGCTGTACAGTTACAACAGTCAGCAGGAGATCCTGAAAATCACCGGAGTCGAAGGCAGTAGCCTTCCCGTCGACCCGCTTCTCTTCGGCATTTCGGTCTTGTTCATCCTCGGAAGCGGATTGCTGGTCTTGCGGCTCTTTCCGCACTTCATCAACCTCTTGTTCGCAGCGGGAAAACGAATCTGGAAACCCCATACCTACGCGGCGTTCATACACGTCGGGAGGTCGGGAGGCGTCCAACAGTTCCTGATGATCTTCATCATCCTCTCGCTCTCGATCGGCGTGTTCAACTCGACCGCGGCCCGAACGATCAACCGGAACGTCGAGGAGAAGATTCGCTACGCGACGGGCGCCGATATTACGATCGTCCCGTACTGGGAGGATCTGAACGCATCGAGCGGAGCGGAGGACGACATGTCGGGAATCCCCGGTCCGTCAACGACCGTCACCTCCAATCCCGCGCCGATGTATATCGAGCCCAACTTCGACGTCTACCAAAAAATATCGGGCGCCGAAATCGCCACCAAAGTCTATCGAAACGATCGGGTTATGGTTCGTCTCCCGGGCGGCCGAAACGGCGTCGCCGAGCTCATGGGCGTCATTCCGCACGAGTTCGCCAAGGTCGGTTGGTACCGAAGAGACCTCCTGCCTCATCATTTCTACAACTATCTGAACCTTCTGGCCGTTTCGCCCAAAGCGATGCTCGTTTCGGGCAGCCTGCGCGACGAGTTCGGGCTGAAACAGGGCGATTCGATCCTGATCTCGTGGGCCGGACAGGGTACTATAGAAGGGATCATCTACGCGTTCATCGACTATTGGCCGGCTATCAACCCCACCGGGACGAGCCGGAACCCGTACGGCCACCCGTTTATCGTGGCCAATCTTTCGCTGATCCACGCGAAGATGGCAATGGAGCCGTACCAGGTGTGGATCTCGAAAGCTCCCGGCGCGACCAGCCGCGAGATATTCGGTTCGATCGAAGAGCTCAAGATCGAAGTGATCAAGATCGAGGACGCCGACCAACAGATCATCCGTGAAAAGAATGACCCGATGCTGCAGGGGACCAACGGCGTGCTCACTCTGGGATTTCTCGTCAGTATGGCGATCAGCCTCGCGGGTTTCGTCATTTATTGGATTCTCTCGCTCAGAAGCCGGGTGCTTCAGTTCGGCATTATCCGCGCAATGGGTCTGGAGAAGAAAAAGGTCTCGCGAATGCTCGTCTGGGAGCACATGCTTATCTCGGGCACGGCGATCGTCATCGGCATCATCATCGGCCGGCTCTCCGCGCTTCTCTTCGTACCGCTCATCCAGCTCGTCTACGCCTCCGCGGAGCAGGTTCCCCCGTTCAGGATCGTCATCGAAGCGAAGGATTTCGTTCAGATCTACACGATCGGCGCCGTCATGATCGTCGCCGGCATCGCGTTGTTCAGACTCATCGTCTCCAGAATCAACGTTCATCAGGCGCTGAAACTGGGGGAGGAGTAATATGGAGTCGATTCTGCGCGCGGTGAATCTGACGCGGACCTTCCGGGTCGGCGGAGAGACCATCTATGCGGTCAACGAACTGAGCATCGACATCCCCGCCAACTCGTTTACGTTGTTTCAGGGTCCCTCGGGTTCCGGCAAAACGACGCTTCTCAACCTCTTCGGCGCGCTCGACTACCCCACCTCGGGAGAAGTGTGGTTTCGGGGCGCCGACATCGCCAAGCTCTCGGACACGAAGCGCGATGAGCTTCTGCGAAACGAGATCGGTTTCGTGTTCCAGTCGGTGGCGTTGATCGGACTCATGTCGGCGGTCGAGAACGTCGATTTCCGGCTGCGGATCTCGGGGTTGTCGACCGAGGAGAGACGGAGGCGCGCCGAGGAGTGTTTGGCGCTGGTTAATCTGCGACAACGGATGGATCACCGTCCGCACGAACTTTCAGGCGGCGAGCAGCAGCGTGTGGCGATCGCACGAGCCATCAGCAATCGTCCGAGCGTCGTCTTTGCCGACGAGCCGACCGGAGAGCTCGATACGCATTCGGGTCTGCAGGTGGTCAAAGTGTTCCGCGAGCTTATCGAAACCGAAGGGGTCACCGTCGTCATGACGAGCCACGATCCGAACATGGCCGAGCTCGCCGATCACGTCGTGGTGATGGAAGACGGGAAAATCGTGTCGATCGACGGAAGGGAAACCGCATGAGCAGCGAACAGGCGCCGTACGGCGGCGCGGAGACCGGCGCGAACGTTTCGGAGGGAATGATCCGGTGCGACGACCTGGTCAAGATCTACAAGACCGGCGATATCGAAGTCGTGGCGCTGCGCGGATTAGACCTGGTAGTCGGCGCGGGCGAGATGATGGCGATCATCGGCAATTCGGGCAGCGGGAAATCGACGCTGCTCAACATCATCGGCGGTCTCGACAAGCCGACCGCCGGACGCATTACCGTTGCCGGGAGAAACCTCCTCAAGTTCGACGACAAGGACTTGATCGACTATCGACGAAAAACCGTCGGCTTTGTATGGCAAAACAACGCCCGCAACCTGATACCGTACCTCAGCGCGTTGGACAACGTCGAAGTGCCTATGTCGATCGCGGGAATCAGCAAAAAACGCGAGCGAGCGCGAGAATTGCTCGATATCGTCGGTCTGGGTCACCGCATGCACTCCAAAACGACCGAGCTCTCCGGCGGAGAGCAACAACGGGTGGCCATCGCCATCGCCATCGCGAATCAACCGAAGCTGCTGCTGGCCGACGAGCCGACGGGAAACGTCGATACCAAGGCCGCGAATATCGTTTTTCAGGTTTTCAGGGAGATCAACCGGACGCTCGGCGTGACGATCGTCGTGGTAACCCACGATCGGCGCATAGCCCGCGCGGTGGACCGTTACATCGCGATCCGTGACGGCAGGACGAGCAGCGAGTTCGTTCGTCGGACCAGCTACACCGACGAGTTTGCCGAAATCACGATCACGACGCCCGACGAAGAGTCGCACGTCGAGCTCGCCGTTATCGACCGCGCCGGCCGTCTTCAGCTTCCCAAGGAATACCTCGAACAGATCGGTCTGTCGGGCAAGGACAAGTGCCGCGTCGAAGTCGAAGGAAACAGAATCGTCATTCTCAAGCCCGACGAGTAGGTTTGGTTTGCCGGCGGCGCGCGGCGGCGTTGAGGACTCAGCGCCCGGTCGAGGTGCATCATGCCTGAAAAAATGAAGTTCATCGACCTGTTCTGCGGCGCCGGCGGACTGACGGTCGGTTTCGAGCGGCTGAGCGAATACCCCTACGAGGCGGTATGGGCGAACGATTTCAATGCCTGTGCGGTCGAGACCTACGACGAGAACTTCGCCGGCGTATGCGTGCACGGCGACATCGTAGACATCCTTGACGACCCCGATACGGTTGTTCCCGCCGCGCACCTCGTCGTCGGCGGTCCGCCCTGTCAAGGATTCAGCCTTCTAAACAAAAAGAGATCCGACGATCCTCGAAAAGAGCTCTGGATTCCATTCATGGACGTGGTCGATCGGTCCGGCGCCCGCACATTCGTGATGGAGAACGTCCCGCAGGTGCTCGGCTCCATCGAGCATCGGGAAATCGAACGGTGGGCGCGGGAGAGAGGGTTTCGCGTGTGGTCGGGAGCTCTCGTTGCCGCCGACTACGGCGTGCCGCAGACCCGCAAACGGGCCTTCATCGTCGGGTCGGCGGACGTCGATCCGGCGCGTTTCTTTCCGCCGCCCCGCACCCACTACAATCCGGCCGCGACGCCTCGACAACGCCCGCCCGTCGACGGCCCGTACCGACACGGCGCGAAGCCATGGAAAACGGTCGCAGACGCGATCGCCGACCTTCCCGCGCCGGTCGGCGCCGAGATTCGACGGGGAGAAGCGCCTCCGCTGGACATGCATTTCGGGCGCAATCCGACCGCCAAGAGCATGGCGCGATACAGGGCTATACCGGAAGAAGGGATGAATCGATTCGATCTGCAGCGCATCGCTCCGGATTTGACGCCCCGGTGCTGGATCGACAAGAAATCCGGCGGAACCGACCTGTTCGGACGGTTGTGGTGGAATCGCCCTTCGTTCACGATACGCACCGAGTTTTTCAAGCCGGAGAAGGGGCGGTACCTGCATCCGGAGCAGCACCGACCTATCACTCATCGTGAAGCCGCGCGACTGCAGTCGTTCCCCGACGAGTTCCGGTTTCGCGGGACGAAGATCGAAATCGCGCGCCAGATCGGCAACGCCGTCCCGCCGCTGCTCGCCAAAGCCGTTGCCGACCGGGTATACATGATGTGGAGCTGCACGGAGAATGACGCCATAGATGGATGTGTTCCCGGAGGAGAAACGACGCGAGATTATGTCTCGCGTGAAAAACCGGAATACGCGACAAGAATTGCTCGTTAGGACTCTTCTTCACCGACTCGGATATCGGTTTCGACTCCACCGCAAAGACCTGCCCGGAACGCCCGATATCGTGCTTCCCAAGTATCGAGTGGCGGTATTCGTCAACGGGTGCTTCTGGCACGGACATTCGTGTCGACGAGGAGCGCTTCCACGAACGAACAGGGAGTTCTGGAGAGCGAAGATCGAAAAGAACGTGTCGCGCGACCGCGTGTCGTACGAGACGCTCCGAACCGTCGGGTGGCGCCCGATAGTCGTATGGGGTTGCGAAACGAGTTCGGTCGCAAAGCTGACCGAGCTGGGCCACAGGCTTGCCTACGAAATCGGTCGCCTCGGTCCGGCGGCCCTCGATCCTGCGGTCGACGAGGAAGCGTCCCCGTAGAGCGCCGCAACGGTCGTTGTCCCGCGGCGTCGACGCTCGGGCGTCGACGGGCCCGTCACATGCCGCGTAAGGTAAGCGATTTGTACTCCCGCCGAAACCCGTATTCGATGAAAAATGCCGCGTCGTCGCTCGTAAGCGCGTCTCTCCCATCGATCGTATAGAGACGCACCGATCTGAGCGGGTTGAAGGCGCGATCGAGGAGCAGCCGAAAGACATCGAGATACTCGGGCAAACGTCGGCGGTCGAGGAACTCGACTGCGCCTCCGTTTCTTCGAACGATCATCGCCGGCGAAGCGCCGTCGTATACGAGATAGGTCGTCGGCAGCCGCTCGGGCAGTCCGCGTCGAAGCTCCGAGTGGGAAATGCCGCACAACGACGCCGGATCGGCGGCGTTGATCGCGTAGACGGCGTCGGTCGGCAACCCGTCGGCGAGCACTCGCAGCGCCTCGGGAGAAGCGAACTGCAGACCGGGCACACCTTCAAAAAAGTATCCGCCGACGATTTCGCCGGAAAGCTCCATCAATCGCATCGACCGGAACAGCCTGCGCCAGGAGAGCAGCGGGAGCTCGCGCTCGAGCAAACCGCGGAATACGACGCCGTAGCGGTCGATAAGCACGCGTACGCGTTCGCGGTCCAGCTCCTCGGTTTCGAGCGCATCCGAGTGTCCTTCGACGATTCGCCGATACCAGGTTCCGACGATCGGGCGGGAGGCCGTCCATTCGGCAAAACTTCTCCGTCGTACCGTGCGCCGGACCGAAGCGCGGTCGGCCGGCGACGCGGGCTTGAAGCTGCTAAGAACCCCCTTTCGTACCGCTTCGAACGAATCGCATCCGACCGCCCCCGACCACGCCGCGGCCCACAGACGCTCGGTGAGTTCGGCGGTGGTCAGACCCGAATGCGCATGAAGCGCGAAAAAATCGTATCGGCCGCGTCGATCCGGG
The DNA here is from genome assembly GCA_024275515.1 of Spirochaetota bacterium. Classification (GTDB taxonomy): domain Bacteria; phylum Spirochaetota; class Spirochaetia; order ARS1246; family ARS1246; genus JAJRYZ01. Next base: position 3,992 of record JAJRYZ010000078.1, on the reverse strand, counting down.
AAAAGGGCATCCGCGCCCCGGTCGACGGCCGGAGAACCGAAAGAGTCCTCGTCCGACGGTTCGAGAAAGAGCCGTGCGTTGGCGCTCAAAGCGAAGAAGAGACGGCGTTCGCCGCAGCCGAACCATTCAAGGTCGGCGCCGGCGATAAGAGAATCGAGCGACCGCGGAGTGTAGTCGTCGATCCTCGAGGGGAAGAGGTATTCTTCCCACGCGCGCGCCCGAGCCGGAAATCCCTCGAGCCGCTCGACGACCTCTTCGATCGTTCGTCCGCTTCCGGCCGCAAGGCCCTGCCACGTCGCGAGGAAGAGCGGAAGAAGCCGGCACGGCGCCGGTTTGAACCCACGGCGCCGCCGATTCCGCATGCTTCGCAGAATGCGCTCGAGATTCGCCGCGTCGCACACTTCATCCGCGGACGAATCATCGTAGAACCGCCCGTGAACGACGCTCTCCGATTCTACGAGCGTCTCGATCGCCGAAAGCGTATCGATGCCGAAGCAATCGAAAAAATCGCACACGACGGATACCGGCGTCGGCCCGCGGGAGCAAAGCCATTGCCCGATGAGCCCCTCGGCCCGGGGCGCCGCTCCGGCTTCACGAATCCGGCGGCGCGCCTCGGCCACGCTTCCGGCCGCCGGCCGGCCGTCGAGCCGAAGCGATTCGAATCGCACCGAAGGCGCTTCGCGCGCACCGGAAGCTTCCAGAAGCCGAGCGACCCCGTCCGGCGTGCCGATGAGGCTCGACTCGCTCCCGCCGGAACGTGCCGCCGCACCGACGATCCGCACGAACCTGTCGGCGACCGCGCCCGGCGGAGCTTCGCGGCGCGGCCGGGGTCCGTCGCCCGGCGCCGATCCGCCGCCCGGCAGGGGGCTATCGCCCGGCGGGGACTCATCGCCCGGATGGTCACGAACGACCGCGGCGATAAGCGCCTCCCACTCGGACCTGCTCATGACCAGCCTTTCCTCGACCCAGTCGACCAGCTCCACGTCGGGCGCCGGTGCGTAACCCGGCGCCGTTCGGTCGAGCTTGGTCGCAATTTCGCGTGTCACGACCCGATCGAGCGACGGGAGATCTTCTCCGAATACGGCGGCGCGTAAGACGTTTTCATCGACGCTTCGCCCCGCCCCGCCCGGGTCCGGCAGGTCGTCGGTGTAGACGAGGCGGTTCATACTCCTCCACACGACCGATTCGGCAAACGGCGACGGGGCGCGGGTGCGGACGAGCGACACTTCGATCTCCCCGGAGGCAATTTCCGAAAGGAGCGCGACGAGCGAATCGAGCTCGAACTCGTCTCTGAGACACGCGCGCCAGGTTTCAACGGTGATGGGGAAGTTGCCCAGTTTTTGCGTCTCGGATGCGAGCCGCTTGGCTCTGAGTCTGGTAAGCCAGAGCGGAGTGCGACCGCGGCGAGCGAAACCGAATCGGGGAAGCAGCAAAGCTCGGCCTGCGTTTTCGCGGAATCGGGCGCCGAAGAGTTCGCTTTGCTCGAGACGCTCGGCGATCAGATCGAGCGGATCGCTCCGGGTCATTCTGAAAAGCGCATCACGCACCATGTTCACCGGCCCGGCGTCGAAATCGAGGTCGGGAAAAACGAAATGGATGCAATCGTTTTCACTCTGTACGCGGACGACCGATTCGGCGCTCAGGAGTTGTTCGAGCGCGAGCGCGCACGGATAGTTGACCCGGTTTCCCCACAAGGTGTGAAGAAAGACCTGGATCGATTCGGCGCCGGGAAGCGTCGTCTCTTCGATTATCACTCGCCGGCGATGCGGAACTCCGGCGGCCGCGCGTTGCCGCCGAAGAAACTCGTCGGCCGCGGCGGCACTCTCTTCGTCGACGTATTCGGCAAAAAAACCCACCGCGCCGGCGCCCCCGTCGTCCCGCTCATCGTCGACCTCGCCGCTCGGCGGCCTCGCCTCCCAGCTTTCCAACGCTTCGGCGACCTTGGAGGCGAAGTGGAAACCGCGGCTGATCGTCTCGGCCCTCCAGAACGGCGGCGAGGTGACCTCGCCGTCGTAGGGTGTCACGGATACCTTTTGATGGTCTATTCCAGTGATTTCCCAGCCCTGCGTGCCCAGCGTAAAGGTATCGCCGACACGACGCTCCCACACGAACTCCTCGTCAAGCTCCCCGACCGTCGCGTTGCTCTCCGCGAGCGCCATCCGGTAGTATCCCCGATCGGGAATCGTTCCCCCGCCGGAGTAGACGGCTTGAAGCGCCCCGCCGAGCGCGACAAGCGTTCCCGCGTCCCGGTCGTAGTGGATTCGCGGCCGCAACTCGCGAATTCGCGTCTCGCGATACCGCCCGGCCAACATTTCAACGACCGAATCGAACTGACTTCGGGTGAGGTCGCGGTACGAACCGCAGGTGGTAAAAAAGCGATACAGCTTGTCGACCGGCCACGGCTCGACGCCGACCATCGCGACGATAACCTGCGCAAGCACGTCAAGCGGCGCAACCACGGGCTCGATCGGCTCGATGTCCACGTCGGCCACCAGCGACGAAAGGACGATCGCATCGAGAAGATCGCGACGATGCGAGGCGAAAAGCACGCCCCGGCTCGCACGCCCGACCGTGTGCCCCGATCTTCCGAGACGTTGAACGGCCGAACCGACCGAAAACGGCGTTTCGACGAGATAGACCGCGTCGAGATCGCCGATATCGATCCCCAACTCCAGCGAAGAGGTCGCGACTATCGCCTGAAGCGCCCCGGATCTGAGCCGCTCCTCGACCGCGAGTCGAATCTCCCGGGCGAGCGAGCCGTGGTGAGCGAAGGCGATCGTCTCTCCGTCGGCGTGTCGGTTGATCAGTTTCGTGAGCTGCTCGGCACGCCGTCGAGAGTTGACGAATATTAAAGTTGATCCGCGGTCCCTGATCCGCCCGGCGAGCTCGTCGGCGACCCGCTCCCACACCGAGTCGGCCCCCGATCCACCGGCGCCGGCGGCGCGAGCGACGCTGCAAGAATCGTCGCCCGGTAGATAACGAACCTGCAGCAGGTACTCCTTGCGTCCGGCGATTCTCACGATCTCGATCGGGCGATCTTCGATCCGATCGACGCCGCCGGCCGGATCGAAAACCCGACGCGCTCCCGCGACGATTCGTGCGACGGGTTCCGGCGGACGAATCGTCGCCGAAAGCGCGATCCGCTGGAACTCTCCGGCGAGTAGCGCGAGACGTTCGACACCGCACAACAGGTGAACTCCGCGCTTTTCGCCGGCAACGGCGTGGATCTCATCGAGGATCACCGTTCTTACGCCCGTGAGCGTCCGACGACTCCGTTCGGCGGTAACCAGCAGATTAAGACTTTCGGGTGTCGTGATCAGTATCTCGGGAGGCGCGACCGTCATTCTTCTTCTTTCGGATTGCGTGGTGTCGCCGCTTCGCGTTTGTACGCGTATGTCGGGAAAAGGACGTCCCGCACGCTCGAACCTGCGAGCGAGCTCGTCGAGCGGCCGGAGAAGGTTTCGTCGAATATCGTTGTTCAGCGCTCTTAGCGGAGAAACGTAGAGAACGCGAACCGCTCCGGTTTCCCAGCTACCGTCGAGAAGCCGCTGGATCGCCCAGAGAAACGCGGCGAGAGTTTTTCCCGTTCCCGTCGGCGCGGAGAGCAGGAGGTGCGTCCCGGCGGCGATTGCCGGCCACGCCGCCTCCTGGACCGCGGTGGGCTTGCCGTAACGCTCACGAAACCACGCCGCGATCTCCGCGTCGAAGAGGTCAAGCGAATCGGTCACCTCGCCATGGTAGGCCGGCCGCGGAGCCGTGTCGATCGACCGGCGGAATCCCGCGACCGGAGGCGGCGTGTCGATCGTCGCGCCGGAGCTCGCCCCCGCGGGCGCAGGGAGTCGCGTCGTCCGTCACCGCGTCGTCCGTCACCGCGTCGGGCGGTCGGCCCTGAACATACTGCGTATAGAATCAAGACAGAAGAGCGAGCCGCCGAGCGAGCATTCGATCGCGCTTGCTTCCAGTCGGCCGGCGACCTCGACCAGCGCGGGTCT
>JAJRYZ010000077.1 GCA_024275515.1 Spirochaetota bacterium | reverse complement strand
GATTCCGAGTTCGCCGTCCGAGCCGTCGAGCGGATAACCCGGCGGACGGGAGTCGGCTTCGTGCCGTCGACAAACCGGTTCGAGGCGCTCGCCGCGCGCGATGCTCAGGTCGAGTTGATGGGAGCGGTCAACGTGGCGGCGGTGGGCATGATGAAGATCGCGCAGGATCTTCGGTTGCTGTCAAGCGGTCCACGGGCGGCGATCGGCGAAATCACGCTGCCCTCGCTCCAGCCCGGCAGCTCGATCATGCCCGGAAAGGTCAACCCGGTCATCCCGGAAATGGTGATGCAGGTCGCCGCCCACCTGATGGGGAAGCACCTCGCCGTTACGATCGCCGGACAGAACGCGCCGCTCGAGCTCAACATCATGCAGCCGCTGATCGCTTACGAGACTTTGTCGGCGCTCGCGTTGCTCGAACGCGCCGCGACGGCGTTCGGCCGGCGCTGTGTCGCGGGAATAGAGGCCGAAATCGAACGGTGCGGAGCTCTGATCGACCGGTCGCTGGCGCTGGTCACGCCGCTGGCTCTCAGGATCGGCTACGACGAGGCGGCGAGAATCGCGCACCGCGCTTTCCGCGAAAAGCGACTCATACGCGAGGTCGTTGTCGAAGAAGGGGTACTCTCGGCGGAAGAGGCCGCGGAAGTCCTTGCGCCGGAGTCGATGCTCGGTCCGTACCGGCGCAGTTAGCGGCGCGGAGAGCGCGTCGAGTCAACCGACGGTCGGACGAAGAGAAACGGAAAAAGCGACCGGCCCTCTTCGGAGTCGAAGCCGGCGCCGTATTCGCACCCTTCGAACGCTTCGGCGTAGCGCACCGACGCGGCCGCTTCCTCACCCAGGTGTCGTGCAAGAACGTCACGGTATGTTTCTGCGATGTGCGCGAACTGCGGGAGCCGTTGGTCTTTCAGCCACTCCACGCGTCGCTTCGGATCGGAGGGGACGGTGTCGAGTATGCCGCGGTTGAAGGGAATCCATTCATACATCTGCGACTCGTGGCAGTCGAGCATCGCGAACTTTTGTTCGACGACGTCGTCTATCGGTACGACGATATCCGGAGTAAACGGATAGGGACGCGTGAACTTATCGTACATGTAGCAGATCTTCGCACCTGCCGACGGAATGTCGCTCAGCGGCTGCATGTTCGGGACGGTTACGACGTAGGACGCATCGAGCACAAGCTGTGACGTGTAGCGGTGATCAGGATGATAGTCGTACGGCCGGTGGGTAAGAATCAGGTCGGGATCGACTTCACGTATCAACCGAATAACGAGCTTTCGATAGTGAACGGTCGGTTCGAGCTCTCCGGTGTGGTGGTCGAAAATGCGGTACTCGGCAATCCCGCCGATGTTTCGCGCCTTCTGAGCTTCGGCAAAACGGCGACGGGCCAGAGCCACTCCTCCGATCTCGTAGTGTCCGGTCGCGCCGTTGGTCATGGCCGCGAAAACCACTCGGTGCCCTGCCGCGGTATAGCGAACCGCGGTTCCTCCGCACCAGACCTCCGGATCGTCGGGGTGCGCGCCGATGACGAGAATAGTCAGCTTCGGGAACGGGTCGGCGGTGCTCATCTGAGAGTCATCCTAGACCGAGCCGCCGACCGCGTCAAGGAGCGTTCTTGCTCGCGAAGAAAAGGGGAAGTATGTTAAGCGCGAACCCATGGCAGAGCGATATATCACCGTTACCGGCGCGCGGCAGAATAATCTCAAAAACATCGACGTAAGAATCCCGCTCAACAGGATCACCGTTGTTACCGGAGTGAGCGGGTCGGGCAAGTCGTCTCTGGCCTTCGACACCGTGTACGCCGAAGGCCAAAGACGCTACGTCGAAACCTTTTCGGCCTACACCCGCCAGTTTCTCGACAGGATGGACAAGCCGGCGGTCGACGCGATCGACGGGATTCCCGCGGCCATCGCGATCGATCAGACCAATCCGGTGCGCACGTCGCGCTCGACCGTGGGCACGATGACCGAGCTCAACGATCATATCAAGCTGCTTTTCCCGCGTCTTGCGCTTCTTTTCTGCGGCGTCTGCAGACGTCCGGTGCGACGCGACAGTCCCGATTCGGTTGCCGCCGAGCTTCGCCGACGGTTTTTCGGCGAGAAGGCGGACACGGATGGTCGGCGGAAACCCGCGGGGGCGACCGACCGGCGCGGCGGGGCGCCGCTCAAGGGTCTGATGATCACCTTCACCGTACACAAACCCGAGGCCATGGGCGAGGGGGAGGCGCGTTCGCTCCTGGCCAAAAGCGGATACCACAGAGTCCTTGCGGAGACCGCGAAGACGATCGAAGTGGTCCAGGATCGTCTTCGCTTCGACGAAGAGCACATGGGAAGAGTCGTCGACGATCTCGAAGCCGCGTTTCACATGGGAGACGGCAAGCTTACGGTTTACCCCGTGTACGCCGACACCGGCGATGAGACGAGCGACCTGCCGGGCGATCCGCTCCGATTCTCCGAGGATCTGCATTGTCCCGAGTGCGACATTCATTACCGCGATCCCGTTCCGAATTCTTTCTCGTTCAACTCGCCGATCGGCGCGTGCGAGACCTGTCGCGGATTCGGTCGGGTGATCGGCATCGATATGGGGCTGGTCGTTCCCGATGAGACGAAAACGCTCGCCGACGGCGCGGTTCGACCGTGGCGGACGCCGAGTTACCGCGAATGCCTGCGGGATCTTCTCACCTTCG
>JAJRYZ010000076.1 GCA_024275515.1 Spirochaetota bacterium | reverse complement strand
TCGACCGCCTCGCGAAGCTCATCCAGTTCCTCATCCACCTTCCCGAAGGCCCCCCCGGCGTCGGGCCAATCGAACCCGACCTTTCCGGCTCTTTTCTGATACTCGTAGCTCTTTCGCAACGGAGGAAGCCCTTCGGAGATCCCCTCAAGTACTCCCGCGAAATCACCCTCGAAAGACTCATCAAACGCGCTCTTCTCGGCCGCCTTGATCCGCTCCCACTGCGCGACTACCTCCGAAGCGTCGCTCACCACACTTTCGCCGAACACGTGAGGATGTCGCCGCACGAGCTTTTCGGACACCTTAGTCAACACCTCCGAGACGCCGAAGCCGACCTCCCTCTCGGCGATGCAGCTCAGCATCGTCACGATCAGATAGAGATCGCCCAGCTCCTCGCAGATGCTTTCCTCGTCCTTCCGTCCCATCGCATCAACGCATTCGTAGGTCTCCTCGATCAGCGCCCCGCGCAACGAGCCGAGCGTCTGCTCCCGGTCCCACGGGCAGCCGTCGGGCCCGCGAAGCCGGCAGATGATCGACAGAAGCCGCTCGAAAGCTCGCGAGGCGGAGGAAGGACTATCGCAGCTCATAGTCGTCACCCCTGATGTGTAAATATTCATAGCTATTAACAATTATTCTCATGGTAACGCCGCTCGTCGTTGCACATCGAGAGGAGGAGTTAGGAAAGGCGGTCGAGCGCGGCCGACGGTAGACAGAATGTAAATTATGTAAAGTTCTGTCCGCGGCCGGAACCGCGACCGGGACGGCTCTTTCTCGAGTTCGCGTCCGTACCTGACCTGGTCGACGCCGCTCCCGCGGTCTCTATCGATCATAGTCCCGGTTAAAGAGAGAAAAAACCCACAGAAGAAGCAGTGAAACTCCCAGGGCGGGAAAGAGATTCACCGCACCGGCGAGATTGGAAAGGCGCTCGATGATATCGCCGAGGAAGAAATCGATCACTCCGCCGAGGAAGGCGCCGAGGACGGCTATCGCGAGAGCGATCCAGAAGCTCCCGGCCGCCTGTTTTTTCAGAACGAAGGTAAAAAACAGCGCAACGGCGAAGCCGATTACAAGATAGATGAGACCGATGCTGAAATAGTATGCAAACATATACTCATTCGCCTCGCTTTCCGCCGGAGTCTATCCCGGTATCGCGATGTACCCGAGATACGCCGGCGGGCTGTAGATATTAAACTGAAAAGAAGCGGGATCGTTGCCGTAGGACAGAACGTACAGAGAGACGTACAAGGCCGTAGCCCGACTATTCGGCGATTCGGCGAGGTAGTCGTCAGGAATATCGGCGTCCGACTCGGCGAAGTCCGACGACAGAAAGCCTTTGAGCGCAGGGGTGTTCGGGTCTTCCGATACGTTGCGAGCCAGCGGGTATTCGGTGGCCGCTACCTGCACCACCGGGAAGGCCGACGGCGATTGCGCGTTGATCAGAGGCGAAAAATCGATATAGACGACGAGCGCCTCGTCGGTTTTTTGAGCGTCGTCAAGGGTGACCAGCGGGCGGTCGACGCCGGAGGCGGTGGTCGCGGTGTTCGGGTAGCAACGCCGATAGCCGCGTTGCTCGAGGGTCGCCATGTCGATGATCGCCCGAAGGTCGTCGGTAAGAGCAGCTTCGTCTATGTCGAGGCCCGAGTAGATTCGGTAGTAGAACTCGAAGCCTTTGAATATCGTGGCATCGTTGTCGGTCGGGACGGCGAAGCTGAACAGAAGCCCGGACTCCGGCGGTGGAAAATCGTCGGGGCTGACAACCGGCGGAGAGAGCGACGGATAGGACGGGATCCCGCAGCCGGCCGGCAGCAGAGCGGCTGCGGCGAAAACAAGAAGAAAGGTGCGCCGAATTCCCGCCCTCCCCGATCGGGACGCCGGCATCGCTATGTCGTCACGGCCGGAGCGGCTTCTTCGCGCGATTTCTCCGAAAGGGTCTCGGCCATCTCCTCCTGGGTCGGATCGAGCCCGCCGATCACGTCGATGAGCTCATAGATCACCACCGGCTTCGCCTTGCCCTTGACCCTGATATTGTCGAGCTCGCGCACGATAACCTTCTCACTGACCAACCCGTAAGTGTACTCGCTGATGATAATGTTCGAGTAGTGGTCCTCCGGACTTCGAACGTACATCTTATTGGTCCCTTCCAGCCGGGCGCCGAGGTTGACGTTGTCGCCCATGAGGGTATAGTTCATTCGCCCCATCGAACCCATGTTCCCGACGGTCATGATACCTGAGTTCAGCCCGATCCCGATACGAATGCGTCGCTCTTCGGGCCATCCTTCATTGAGCTCCGCGAGCTTCCGCATCTGCTTGAGCGCGCATTTGCAGGCGAGTATCGCGTGACTCGGCTGCGGGAGCGGCGCTCCCCAGAAGCACATGATCTCATCTCCGACGTATTTATCGAGCGTCCCCTGATACTCCATGATGATGTCGGTCATCGCCGTGAGGTACAGGTTCAGGTGATTAACCAACTCCTGCGGCGGCATCGCTTCGGAAAGCGACGTAAAGCCCCTGATGTCCGAGAAGAAAACCGTCAGTTCCTTGTCGACGCCTCCAAGCTCCGGCGGATTCTCAAGTATTTGATCGACGACCTTGTCGCTCACATACTTGCCGAACATGTCCTTGATACGCCGTTTGTCCTTCTCCTCGGTCATAACCCGGTAAACGACCACCGAAAGAAAAGTGAAAAGTACGCCGGCCGCCGGCGCGGAAAAGCTCACAATGCGGGAGGCCTGGTCGAAAATCACCGACGTGACGATAAACAAACCGAACACCATGAGCACGGCGACAACCAGCGACCAGATGGTCGACAATCGTGAGGCCATGAAAGCGATAAGCATGATCAGGCCCGCGAGAAGCGCCATATCCACCCAAACCGGTACCTTGAGCAGAAAGTTCGTCATCAGAATCGTATTGAGCGCGTTGGCGTGGATCTCAACACCGTACATCAACCCGTACGGTGTCGGCTTCTGGTCCGCCGCCATGCCGCGCGCGAAGGGGCCGACCATGAGAATCTTGTTGGCCACGGCCCTCGTTCTCGGCCACCTGTTCGGGTCGGTGGACGTCACGCTGCTCGCGTAACCTGAGTACGACCGGACCGGGAAGGTCTGGTTTGATCCGGGAGTCGCGAAGGACGGCGGCCCCATGAAATTGACCAGCATGTTCCCCTGCCCGTCTATCGGGATCCTGATCTCGTCGACGAGTTTGGTTACCGCGGGCTTGATCATTTCTCCGTTCTCGTCGAACTCCGGCGGTTCGAGTACCAGCTCGTAGGGGACCCACTGCTGCGTCTCGTTGTCGAAATACTCGGGCTTTGGAATGAGAATATACTCGCCGAGTACTACCTCTATGTCGTCCAACGTTTTGTGGAAGTACTCCAGCGCGAGTGAAAGCGTAATCGCGGGAACGAACCTGTCTTCGTACTTTCGGACGACATAGTAGGCGTCGTCGGGTTCGCCGTCGTTGTTGCTGTCCACGATTTTCATCGGCGCCCGCCGCTCCATCTGCGATGCCAGCCGATCGATCTCCGCCTGCGTCAACGGCGTCTTTATCGAGTGATGAAAGCCGGTCGTATCCACCCACTCGAGGCGTTCGAAATTGTCGCGATCGACCTTGGTTTCCGGAGTAAGGTCGTCGAGGCGTATCAGTTCGAGAAGACGCGACGTTTTGGCCACCAAGGGCTGTCGCCGATACACGCCGTCGACGTCCTCCTTGAAGTTGGCGTGCCCGTACCCATGGCTCGCCGCGGCGTAAGGCTGCAGCGGCGGTTGGAGTCCGAAATAGGGCCGCATCATTTCCCAGTCGCCGGAAATGTTCCTGATCCACCCCCACCGCTCCTGCAGAATCTCCTGCCTGCGGAAATAATCGTCTGCGCTCGCGGGAGGCGGCGGCACTTCGTCGAGCACGGTCTCAAGAAAGACTCGGCCGTTGTTCTTGATCGCCTCGATCAGCAAAACGTCGTCAAACGCCTTGGAGTCGGGCTCGATGAAAAAAACGTCGATAAAAACTGCTCGCTCCCGCTCGTTCTGGTCGCGGATTCGCGCAAAGTTGTCGATGAGGTTCGCGTGGCGATAGCGGGGAAAAGGCCATTTCCCGAACGTATCGAGAGAACGGAAATCGATTCCTATGATAAGAATGTCGGGCGAGATGTTCGGGTTCTGCTCCTCGTAGCTGACCCCCTCCTGAATACTTTCGCGTTCGACGACGTTGCGATACGCAAAATAGATATCGAGCATTTTGAGCTCGATCGGAGTAAAAACGCCCGTAAAGAGCTTGAGAACAACGAACAGGCCGAATACAAACGCACCTATGAGGAGACCGAAATACCGCGTCTCGAAAAACTTCGATTTCTTTCCGGATTTGGCCATGTCATCAAGCTCCCGCGCGACCGGCGGCGGCAACCCGCACTCCGCGCCCGGCGGGTTGCTCAGGACCGGTCGATTTTGAGCAGAATTATACGGCTTTGGGCGGGGCTTGTCCAACCGCTCGACGGGTACTCATCGAGCAGCCGCTCGTAGAAGCGGACGGCTGCATCGGGCTTTCCCACGGTTTCGTTGAGTCTCCCGAGCGAGAAGAGCACGGCCGGCATTTCGGGTGTTTCGAAATCTTCGGTTATGCGAAGGAGAAGCTCGATTGCGACGTCGTATCGGCCGGCCTCCTCCATCGCGGTCGCCGCGTTGACCAGGGCTATCGGCGCGAGGTAACTCTTGGGGAAACGATCGGCAAGCTCGACGAAGGCGGCGCGCGCCTGATCCCATGCGGCGGTTTCATAGTATATTCGCCCCCGCAGCTGCAGTGCGCGCTGCGCCGAGTAGAGCCGCGGGTACTGCGCAAGAAGCGAGTCGATTCGATCGAGCAGATCGATCTGCATCGTCTGCCGGTCGGCCGACTCTTCCTGCTCTACCCACAGTGCGAAATCGTCTTCGATCCGCTCGACGATCACCGACGACCGTTCGGCGCGCCGATCGCGCACCTCCGCCGCGACCAGATAAACGATAACGAATAAAAGCAGCGCCGTAAGCAGCCCGGCGAAAACGTATCTTAAACTGTAGACGGTACGCGAGAAAGCCTCGACGATTCGCTGTTTCGCGGTAGGTTCGGATGATTGTTGCATCAGGATTCCTTCTTGATCTCGAGATCCTTGATCAGTCTTGATAGGTAGGTTCGCTGGATTCCGAGGATTTGGGCGGTTCTGGTTTGACTCCAACCATTCTGCACGAGCGACTCCCGAATGAAATGCCGTTTGAATAGATTCACCGCTTCCTTCAGGCTGCGCCCTACGAACTCCGACCCGCCGACGCTTTCCCCGGCGCTGAGAATAAGGTCCGCCGGGCGGATGTAGTCGTCGCCGCAAATGACGACCGCGCGCTCGACGACGTTTTCGAGCTCCCGCACGTTTCCCGGCCATCCGTACGAAAGGAGTTGCTCCATGGCCTCCGACGTGAACCCGCGTATCTGCTTCTTGGTTTCGCGGTTAATGCGCTTGAGAAAGAACTCGGCGAGCTCGGGAATATCTTCGTGGCGTTCGCGCAGCGGAGGAATATAGAGCGGAAGCACGTTGAGTCGATAGTAGAGGTCCTGTCTGAACCTTCCCTCGGCAAGCTCGGTATCGATGTCTTTATTGGTCGCCGCGAGCACGCGTACGTCGACTTCCATCGGTTCGCTCGAGCCGACTTTCTCGAATACCTTCTCCTGCAGCACCCGCAGGAGCTTGGCCTGAAGATTGAGCGGAAAATCGCCGATTTCGTCGAGAAAGATGGTGCCGCCGTCTGCAAGCTCGAAACGACCGCGCCGATCGGACGTCGCATCGGTAAAGGCGCCCTTGACGTGTCCGAAGAGCTCGCTTTCAAGAAGACTCTCAGGCAGCGCGGCGCAGTTGACTCTGACGAACGGCGCGTCGGCCCTTTTGCTGTTCAAATGGATCTGCTCGGCGAAAAGCTCCTTACCGACGCCGCTCTCGCCGAGGATCAACACCGATGAGTCGGTTTGCGCGATTCTGCGGGTGATTTCGAGTTTCTCCACGATCGACGGACTCTTGCCGACGAAGGTATGATAGCCTTTCCGCGTTTCGATCTGGTCCTGAAGAAAGTGCACCTCTTCTCTGACGCGTTGATAAGAGCGCGCGTTCTGAACCGCGAGCGCCGCCTGGGTCGCGAAAATCTCGAGCCACTGCAGGTCTTCTTCGATAAACGGCCTTCCGTCGGTCTTGTTGATGATCTCGAGAACTCCGACGCACTTGTCGCGTATTCTCATCGGCACCGCAAGGATCGAGTTGGTGGGGAAACCCACTTTCTTGCTGATATCGGAGAAGAAACGCTCGTCGTTGTCGACGTCGTTGACGATGAGCGACGTATTATGCTCGGCGACCCACCCGGCAATGCCCTCTCCCATGTTCAAAGAGAACTTCTTTACGTCGGGTCCTTTGGCGCCGAGCGCGATCTCGAAGTAGAGTTTATTGTTGTCGGGATTCACGAGGAGCAGCGACGAAGCCTCGCCGGAGGTCAGCTTCGTTGCCGATTCCAGAATCCTCGTCAAAAGCGATTTCGCGTCTTCGAAGTCCGAGTTGATGAGAGTGTTGATTTCGATCAGCGTCTCAAATCGACTCGCGTCTACGGGCGTTTTGAACATTCGCTATCCGTATTCGGGGCGGTGTGGATTGCCTCCCCGCAACCGTCTCGCCGCGGCATCACAGTCGGTCGACCGCCCTGCGACGGCGCCGTCCGTCGGCCGGTCGTCCGTCTATTGCTCAAGCGCGTCGGAGCCTTTGTCCTTGAGAAAATCTCCCAGGGTAACTTTCGATTCGTCGGTCTCGCGATGGATGTATTTCGACAGCTCGGCCCTCTGGAGATTGCGCTGGTATTCCCGGAATGACAACGAGAGCCGCTGCCGATCGGGCTTGACGTCGGTAACCAGCGCCTTGACTTTCTCGCCCTCGCTGAACCTGCCCATCGCTTCTTCGGCGTCCTCATCGGCGCCGGGAAGCACGACGTGCTGTTTGCTGACCAGCCCTTCGATGTTGCCCTCGACGCGCACGAAGATCCCGAAATCGGTAATCGAGGTGATCTCCCCCTCGACGACGCTTCCCTTCGGATGCGAGCTGGCGAAGGTTCGCCACGGGTCGTCGGACAGCTGCTTTATTCCGAGACGGATTCGCCGATTCTCCTTGTCGACCTCGATGACGACGACCTCGACATCTTCGCCTTCGCTGAGAATGCTCGCGGGATTCCGAATCCGCTTGGTCCATGACATGTCGTCGACGTGAAGAAAACCGTCGATGCCTTCGTCCACTTCAATAAAAGCGCCGCTGTTGGTGATCTTCTTGACCTTTCTGACGAGGTGCGTTCCCACCGGATACTGCAAATCGATCGAATCCCACGGGTTCGGGTACACCTGTTTCAGGCCCAGCGAGATTCGACCCTGCTGAAGATCGTAGGCGAGAATCTTCGTCTCGACCTCGTCTCCGACCGATAGAATCTCCCGAGGATGATTAATGCGCCGGACCCATGACAACTCCGAAATATGAGCCAGCCCCTCGATCCCTTCCTCGAGTTCGATGAACGCGCCGAAATCCGCAAGCTTGGTCACCCTTCCTTTGACCACGTCGCCCACATCGTACTTGTCCTCGAAACTGAGCCATGGGTCTTCCGTGAAGTGCTTGAGCGAAAGATTGATCTTCATCTGCTCGTCGTCCATTCGGATGACTTTGAGCTCTATCTTCTGTCCCTTGGCCACGTAGTCCTTGGGCCGGTTGACGTGTCCCCAACTCATGTCGTTAATGTGCAGCAATCCGTCGAATCCGCCCAGATCGACGAAAGCCCCGAAGGAAGTAAAGCTCTTGACGACGCCTTCGACGACGTCGCCGATCTCCGTGTTCTTGAAGAACTCCGCGCGCCGGATCTCGGTCTCCTTGTCCAGCCACGCTCGGCGGGAAAGAACGATCTTGATCTTGTTGTCGCTGTAGAGACGATCGATCAGAAAGCGAGCCTTCAGCCCGACGTACTCGTCGGGGTCCTGGACTCGAACGACGTCGGTTTTCGACATCGGACAGAAGCCTTTTACTCCGTAGCCGAGATCGACTTCGAAACCGCCCTTGATACTGGTGGCGAAGGTCCCCTCGACCGGCGCCTCGGCGTCGAACGCTTCGCGAAGGTTCTTCCAAAAGACCTTTACATCGGCCTTTCTCTTCGACACGACGACCTGCCCGCCCCTGCCTTCCTTGGTAATCAAAACGACGGGCACCGTTTGGCCGATCTCGGGAGTCTCGTTGAACTCCTCCCGCGGGATCTTGCCTTCGGATTTATAGCCGACATCGACGAAAACCATATCTTCGGCTATCTGGACAACGACGCCGTCTACCAGCTGACCTTCCTCGAGATTGTCGAGGGTCCTGAGATAGCGCTCCTGAAGCACCGACTGATCTACTTCTTCGACGCCGTTTCCGTCTTTGTCCGACATAGCCAACAACCAACTCCCCGAAATTATCTCTACGACGTTTTGTTACGCGTTTTTTGAATTGCGGATTAGCCGTGCCACTCTCTCACATACTCCTTCGATGGTCAAGCAAGAGGTGTCAATATAACAAGCGTCGGCGGCGATTTTCAAGCTTCCCTCGACCTTGCCGCCGTCTATCCTGTCCCGCATCGCGATATTGTCGCGTAGTTCATCGAGACTCATTGCGCTCGTCCCCTGATCGAAGCGTCGTCGGGCTCTAACGTCGAGAGACGCGTCGAGATAGACCTTTACCTCGGCGTCCGGAAACACGACCGTCGTGATATCGCGCCCCTCTACGATTACGTCCCGTCCGCGCGTAATCGCTCGGAGCTTTCGATTCACGATGCGGCGAATCTCGACGACCGCCGAATGCTGCGCTACCCATCGATCCACGTCGTCGGTGTGAAGCCCGTCGGTCGCGTCTTCGCCGTCGATGCGGATCCTGCCGTCGGCGAAATCGAGATCGACCGTTTCGGCGGTCCGCAGAAGAGCCTCGAAATCCTCGGGATCTCTTCCGGACTTGAGATGGGCGTAGGTGATCGCCCGATAGAGGTTTCCCGAGTTAAGGTAGAGAAAACCGAGCGACTCGGCGCACGCGCGCGCGACCGTGCTTTTTCCCACACCGGCCGGACCGTCAATAGCTACCGTCATCTCCACCTTCCCGTGCGTCGTGTGGCGCGGCCCGGTCGAGAAACCAACGAATCTCGGCGCGGGTCAAGAATCGATAAGCCCCGGGTTTGAGCGCGCCTATTCCGACGACGCCGATTCGCGTGCGACGCAACCGACGTACGCGACATCCGATCGAACGAAACAGATGTCGAACTTCGCGGTTCTTTCCTTCGTGCAATCGAAGTCGTACCCTGAAAGGAGATTCGAGCGAATAGCCGTCCACCCGATAGCGAACGCCCTCGATCCGGACACCGCGAACGAATCCGTCGAGATCGCCTCGTTCTACGGGCGTACAGGTTTCGACGAGATACTCTTTTTCTATTTCGGATGAAGGATGCGTCACGATTCGTGCAAACTCACCGTCGTTGGTGAAAAAGATGAGCCCTTCCGAATCGAGATCGAGTCGACCTACATGGAAGAGCCGTTCGGCGACGTGGCGCCGAAAAAGATCGGAAGCGAGCGAGCGCCCGTAAGAATCGGAGTTCGCGCACAGGTAGCCCCGTGGCTTGTTAAGCGCGATATACCTTTTCGTAGTCTGCAGCCCCACCCGCCTGCCGCGAACGCTTACGCGCTCCGACCCCGTGACCTTCGTGCCCGGCGCCGTCACGATTCTGCCGTCTACCGACACGACTCCTTGCTCGATGAGTCGTTCGCACGCCCTGCGCGAGGCCACCCCGCACCGCGCGAGGTAGAGTTGCAGTCTGATTTGCGGCTCATTGTCCATCAAGTTCGAAACGCTCCCGGTCGACCTCATCGAGCTTGGGTAGGTCTGCGATGCTCGACAGCCGAAAAGAATGGAGAAACTCCTTGGTCGTACCGTACTGAACGGGTTTCCCCGGCGAGTCCTGCCGGCCTACCTCGCGGATGAGTTTTTTCGACATGAGAAGCCTGATCATCCCGTCGGCAGAAACGCCCCGGATGCTTTCGATTTCGCCTCGGGTGATCGGCTGAGAATAAGCAACGATAGAGAGCGTTTCCAGCGCCGCGCGTGACAGGTTCGTCTCGCTTTTCTTGCCGTACCGCCGTTTTAAATGAGGCCACAACGATACCTTGGGCGACAGGAGAAACCCTCCGGCAATGTCGACGATCTCGATACCCGATTCGGCGGCATCGTACTTTCGCTGAAGCCGTGATATCACCTCGAGAACCAGATCGCGCGACAAATCGCCGATCGAAGCGATCGTTTTCGCGTCGATCGGCTCGGGTTCCAGAAAGAGTATGGCCTCTACGAGGGCCATCTCGGCTTCGAGGCTCACCTACCGGCCCCTTTGCCGTACGCGCCTATGCGAATATTGCCGAAGAGACGGTTCTGATACACGGCGATTCGCCGTGTCTTGACCGATTCCAACAGAGCGAGAAAGGCACACACGATTTCCATGGCCGACCTTGGATCCCGCAGAAGATCGCTAAAGTAGAACTCGCCCTTCGTCTCCAGAAGCTCGGCGATAAGCGTGAGCTTCTCGTTGGTCGACACTTCCTCGTACAGGTCGATGATTCTTTCGGCCGAAAGCGAAGCCATCAGATTGGAAAAAGTCTTGAGCAGCTCCCACACGTCGACGCGTTCCCACAGCTGGTCCTCCTCGGCGAAGGGCAGGAGGCGCTGCTTTCTGCTGCGCTCGACCGCCCATTCGGCTTCTCTTCGCTTCTCCAGCATGATCTCCGATATCTTCTTGAATTTCTGATGCTCGATCAGCCGATCCACCAGCTCCCGACGCGGATCGGGGAGCTCGTCGTCCAGATCGACCTCGACCGGGAGAAGCGTTTGAGACTTGATGAAAAGCAGCGTCGCGGCCATCAGATAGAACTCGGTAATGTTCTCCAGATTGATTCCCGTGGAGTACTTGATGTACTCGAGGTATTGCTCGGTTATTTCGGCGATGGGGATGTCGCAAATACTCACCTCCGCCTTCTTGATCAGAAACAGCAAAAGGTCGAGAGGTCCTTCAAAGGCGCCGACGCGGAAATGATGTCCGGCGGCGTTCCGGTCTACGTCCATACGCAGGCAAACTCGCAAAGAGAATAGTAATAGATACCCTGATCCGGAAGCTTGGTAAAGAAGTCGCGAAACTTTCGTCCGGACACAGGATCGACCGCATCCGGGAGAAGATCGAGCAACGGCAAGAGCACGAACTTCCGTTCGTACATCAACGGGTGAGGAACGCGCAGATCGGGCTCGTCGATCACTCGATCGCCGGCGAGCAGAATGTCTATGTCGAGAGGGCGCGGACCCATCCGCCCGGAAGCTCCGCGGTCGCGCCCTTCGCGCGTCTCCAGCCGGCGTATCAGATCGAGCACCTCTCGCGGACCGGCCGTCGTAGTCCCGACCAAAACCGCGTTGAGGAAACGAGGCTGATTCTCCCTGTAGCGCGGAAGGGTTTCGTAGCGGCGCGACTCGCGCAACCCGGAGACGAGCGCCGACATCCCCAGTCGAGCCGCGTCAAGATGCGCCGGCCGGTCGGGCATGTTGGAGCCGGTTCCGAGTACGATCGAGTACGGCTCGGAATCCCGCCCGCTCAAAAGAGCTCTTCGGCCGGCGCCTTCTCGGCGGCGGGACTCGCCGCGACGACGGGGTGTTCGTCTTTTGTTTCCGCAGACGGTACGGTTTTCGGGGAGATGAGCGCGCGAAGCGTCTTTTCAAGCTGCTCGGCGACATCGGGATTGCTTTCGAGAAAGGTTTTTGCGTTTTCACGCCCTTGCCCGATCCGCTCCTCGCCGTAGGAATACCAACTTCCGCTCTTCTGAATAAGATCATACTTCAGCGCCGCGTCGAGCAGGCTTCCGCTCGCCGAGATGCCCTTTCCGAAAACGATTTCCATTTCCACTTTTCGATACGGCGGAGCAACTTTGTTTTTGAGAATCTTGACCCGGACGAGGTTTCCGGTCGCGTCTTCGGCGCCCTTGGAAATCGTCTCGATCTTGCGAACTTCGAGACGGACCGAAGCGTAGAACTTGAGCGCCTTCCCGCCGGTCGTGGTCTCCGGATTGCCGAACATGACGCCTATCTTCATCCGAATCTGGTTGATAAAAATCAGCAGAGAGTGCGATTTGCTGATAATGCCGTTTAGCTTGCGCAACGCCTGGCTCATGAGCCGCGCCTGCAGCCCCATATGCGAATCGCCCATGTCGCCCTCGATCTCGGCCTGCGGGGTAAGGGCGGCTACCGAATCGATCACGATAACGTCGACCGCGCCCGAGCGAATGAGCGATTCGGTAATTTCGAGCGCCTGCTCTCCGGTGTCCGGTTGGGAAACCCACAGCTCGTCGATGTTTACTCCGAGATTCTTCGCATAGGTCGGGTCGAGCGCATGCTCCGCGTCGATGAAAGCCGCGATGCCGCCCTTCTTCTGCGCCTCGGCAATCGCGTGTAGGGCCAGCGTTGTTTTTCCCGAAGACTCCGGCCCGTAGATCTCCACGATGCGCCCTTTGGGATATCCGCCCACCCCCAGCGCCGCGTCGAGCAAAATGGAGCCGGAAGGTATCGTTTCGATCGCCATACCGTCCGGACGGCTTCCGAGCTTCATCAACGAGCCCTTTCCGAACTGTTTTTCTATCTGCAGTTTGGCCGCTTCGATCGCCTTTAGTTTTTCTTCATCGGCCGCGTCGTTCGCCACCCTGAAGGCACGGTCCGCTTCGGATTTCTTTGCCATGTGTCCCCCTCACACCATAATACCGCGAAAAGATGTCTGGTGATTAACTCATTCGACCAGAGCGTCTTTTACCTCTTGCGGTACCGACGACCAGTTTACCCGATTAATAATAGGTGCCGGAGCAAAGGCCGGTCAAGGACTCCAGGTGCGACCGATCCGTCCGGGACGGTCGGCGGGTCGGCGGCCGGTCTAGAACCTCTTTTCGGAGTCGATGAGAATGGTGACCGGACCGTCGTTGACCGAATCCACTTCCATATGCGCGCCGAAGGTACCGCACGCGACGTCGAATCCGCGTTCGTTAAGCAGCGAGACGAACAATTCGTAGAGCGGAACCGCATGTTCGGGCCGCGCCGCGCGTGAAAACGACGGCCTGCGTCCCTTGCGTGCGTCTCCATAGAGCGTAAACTGCGACACGACGCACATCTCAAGACCCAAATCCGCGGCCGACAGATTCATGAGGCCGCGGGTGTCCTCGAAGACGCGCAGATCGGCGACCTTTCCCGCGACGTAGCGTGCGTCCGACTCCTGGTCCCGGTCCGAAACGCCGAGATAAACCAACAGTCCACGGTCGATCGATCCTACCGATTCGCCTCCGACGCGAACCTCGCACCGCTTTACGCGTTGTACAACCGCTCTCATCCGGACGCTATTCCCCGGCCAGCCGGTGGATCGATACGCCACGAACCGAAAACGACTCTCTCGCCACGTCGACGCGTCCGAGAACTTCGATCGGTCTTCCGTCGCTCAGCTCGACTCCGAAGTCCAGTACGACCGGCGCCACCCCCTCGAGAACCTTGCCGGTGTCGTACCCGACGAGAAGGTCGAAACGTATCACGTCGGTTCCGACCTCTAGATTCGATATGCGACCCCGCCACAGCACGTATGTTCCGTTGTACAGCGGAGGGTCGGCGGCGACCTCCGCGTAGGTGAAACCGTCGCGCATCGTTGTGAAATCGGGCGCAGGTATGAACCGCAGGATCGTTCGCGCCTGCTCCTGCACCCGCGGGGAGGCGTTCGACAGCAAGAGTCTGTTGATCTCACGAATCGCAAGATTGTCGCGAAAGTCGGCGAAGTACCGCTTGGCCCGATCGAATATCGAACGAATCTCGCGATCGCTCAACGCATAGCGGACATCTCCCGCGCCGGCCGCGAGCGTCTCGATATCCGAAATCGTCAAAGCCGCCACCTCCGGTTCCCGGAACGTGGGACGGTCGCCCGGTCGAAGCAACGCGTAGACGACCGCGCCGGCCGCGATAACGATCGACAGCCCGACGAGAACCGCCGTCCGCGACCGACGCCGGTGGCGGGGAAGAAGTCGAAAAACCTTCCCGGACTCGACGAGCGGCGTCAAGCGCTCGCGGTCGGCGTTGCGGCGCAGCAGTCGAAGCCCGCGACGAGCAATGCGGTTGTGCGGGTCGCTGTCGACGATTTCCAAATAGCAACGAATCGCGTCCGCAACCTCGTAGCGTTTTAGATGAACGACGGCGAGCCCCGCGAGCGCGCCGGTTTCGTTGGGCCGCAAGCTCAGTGCGCGATCGAGGTAGGTTTTTGCTCCGCCGGTATCTCCGACTCTGAGGCACGACATCCCGAGGAGATAGTAGAATGAAAAGCTCTCACGATACCGGAAGACTTGCGGTTCGAGCAGCCGGATAGCCTTTGCGTATTTCCCGCCCTGATACAGCGCTCGGGCTCGTTTCAGATCACTCTTCATTCATTGATCGAGCTTGGAACGACGTTCCCGCAGCGCACGAATCGCCTCCTTGAGTTCCTGAATCTCCTGTTCGGTAGGTTCACGCCCCGCGTCGAGAATTCGGTCGATCGACCTGAGCAACAAATCGACGGTGGCCAAGTCGTCTTCGATAGTCGCGCGCGTCTGCGACGCTCCTGTGTCGCCGAGACGGGGTGACCCCGCGGGAGTAGAGGCGGCCGACGTCGGCGACTCCCCCGGTCGCTCGGCGGCTGCCGCCGGCAAGCTGCTTGAGAAGACGAAACGAACGGTCCGAGTCGCTCCGCGCCCCAGCGTCTCCGGGTTGTAATACAGAGAGACCGCCGAATCGTTGATCGAATACGGGATAAGACTGAAGTTCCTTTTTGTATTGACCGTGTAGTTCCAACCGGCGTCGTTGATCCGCTTCCAGTTGGCAAGAACGATTCGGTCGGGCGTAGTCGCCCCGGCGGCTCGAAAAAGCAGGTAGAGCTCGACGCCGTCGGATCGGCCCGAAAGAAGGTAATCGGGAACGGGCGAAAGGTCGGTTTCGCGGTCGACAGGTCCGTCGGGAGTGCGAAAGTGCTCCGCGCCCTCTCCGAGGTAAGTATCGAGAACCAGGCGCAAACCGGTCTCGAGAGAGATTTCGGAAACGTTGGTCAGCGCCACGTCGAGCGTCGCGTAGGCGGTCGTGGCGATATCAATTTCGGCTCGGACCAGCAATCGGGACGAAGACCACTCGATCCATCCGCCGCTCTCATCGACCCCCGCGGTTTGACGGAACTCGAAAGAGTCACCCAGTCGATAGACGCGTCCGTTGAGTAGAACCGACAGATAACTTGTCGTCGGATCGTCGGCGAGGAAGAGCGCGGTTTTCTCGTCTCCGTTCCGGGCGTAGAGCGAAAAACGGCCGATCGACTCGCTTATTTCCAGCACATAGTCGACCGAAGCGTAATCGAGCGCGATTGCCGAGATGGGGAGACACAAAAGCCCGACGAGTATCGGTGCAATCGCACGGCTTGGCCTATTCATTGGTTTCCAGTTGCCGCAAATAATATGATTTAAGCTCGAGCAGCTCGGTCTTCAGTTCGAGTAGGGCGTCCCTCGCTCCGCTCGATCCGGTCGGCGCAGCGCCCGACAGCACTCGCTCAAGCTGCCCGCGAAGGTTTTCCGCTTCCTGCTTGTAACGCGAAACTTCGTCCTCGAGACTCGCCACGGAGGCGTTGAGTCGATCGAGTTCCGAAACGCGCGCGGGCGACGTCAGCTCGGCGATTCGTCGGCGGTACGCGGCGAGCGCCTGCTCGTAGCTTCGTTCGCGTCGCTGGAAGTCTTCGAGCGCCGCGAGATACTCTTCGTGACTCCATTTGATCAGTTTGAGCAACTCTTCTTCCCGCTCCTTCAGATCGATCAGCGATATGCGATACTTCGCGGCCTCGACTTTGAAGCTTGTCGGATAACGGTCAACGACGATGGAGAAAATGCTGCGCGCGCGACCGAACTGACCGAGACCGTAGAGTGCCTCTCCTATCCAAAAGTAACTGTTCGCCACAAAGGGCGAACCAGGATACCGGTCGATGTGCTCCTGAAGCGCCAGTATCGCGGATTCGTACTCGTTTTTCAGAAACAAAAGTCGGCCCCGCTGGTACAGGCTCTCGGGATAGTACGGGCTTTCGGGGAACTCCGATATGAAGAACTCTAGGTTCTTTTCCGCGTCGTCGTACTGACCGAGCGCTATGTAGGATTTCGCGATCCAGAAGTAC
>JAJRYZ010000075.1 GCA_024275515.1 Spirochaetota bacterium | reverse complement strand
CGTCCGGAGGCGGATACTACGGCGAAGGCGCGCCTTCGCTTGAGTTTGCGTTGTCGCTTCCCGGAATCGGTCTCGACGGCGCCTACACCCCGTATCTGATCGACGACGCCGACGGACTTGTCATCCCTCCGCTTGCGCGCAGCACTCGCGACTGGGTGCCCGACTGGTCCGACTTCGATCTGTTCGGGAGGTCGATTGACATCAGACAGCGGATGGCGTCGAACACGGCGGTCGGTGGAAACCGCTTCTGGTTTCAGCTTGGATTCGGTCGAAGCAGCTATGGGCCTTTCTATACCGACGGCGTCGTCTTCAGTCCGTACGCGCCGCAGGCGGGTCGGTTTTCGTTTACGTGGCACGGCAACTCGCTCACTGCGCAGATGCTTATGCTCGAGGTTACCGCCACGAACGACTCGGGCGGCGGGCGCTATCCGAACAAGCGCGTCGTCTTCCACTCCTATCAGTGGCGTCCCGCACAGTGGCTGCAGCTGAGCTTCTATGAAAGCGTCGTGTACGGCAACCGGTTCGATCCGCGCTACCTGGTGCCCGTGTCGGTTCTGTATTTGACCCAGGGCGCCGGCGGATTCGTGGACAATTCACTTCTCGGACTGACCGCGGAGATCCGTCCCCGACCGTGGATGAAAATCCCGTTTACCGTCTATGCCGACGACGTCCATTTCAACGACATCGTGAGACTCGACCTCGAAACGAAATACAAGCTTTCGCTCCAGACCGGGATTATGATCAATCCACCGTGGATCCAAAGCATCTCAAGGGTCTCGCTCGACTACCTGGCGGTCATGCCCTACATGTACTCTCATCGGGACCAGGACTCGACGATCCCCAACTATTCCAACTACACGCACATGGGCACCAGCCTCGGGCCGTCGCTTCACCCGAACTCCGATCGTATTTCGTTCGAAGTTTCCGGACGACTCGTTCCCGCGCTTCGGTGTCGCGTTTTCTTTCGTTCGATCAGGCACGGCAACCCTTCGGCCGGCGTCACCGACGGCGACGGCACGATATTCGACGACGGATACGACGAGGCGGGATATCCGACGTTTCAGACCGAGACGCGTTTTCTCTCACAGGACATCATCGAGCGCACCGTCGAGGCGGGCTTCGGCGCGACGATCGCCGCCGCCGTCGGTCGCGTTACGCTCACCTCCGGGTTAAGCTATACTTTCGTTCGTCGGAGCAACGCCGGGCTCGAAGCCGGTTCGGTCCGCGTCGGGCATTACGTCGAAGTGTCGGCCGGCGTGGCGTATTGACGGCGTCGGCCGTCACTGCGGGCCTTCGGAAAGCCGTTGAAGAGGCGACCCCGTCGCCCCGGCGCCCTCGACGATGCGTTCGACGATGGGATCGGCGCCGTTGACGATGCCGATTCGCTCGATCCGACGGCGAAGTCTGCTCCGCTCGCCGGGGCTCTCCAGCAATTCTCGCACAAGACGGGCGATCTCTTTCGCGTTCGACGCGTAGTGGCCGAGACGGTTCATCGTTACAAAGTCGACGTTTCCCCGCTCCTGACCGTAGACATAGCTCGATATGATGAGGGGTTTCTTGAGAAGAAGAGCTTCCATTATCATCGCCGGACCCGCCTTGGTGACGACGACGGTCGCCGCGCTCATGAGCTCGTACATAAAGTCGACGAATCCAAGCACCACGACCCGCCTCTCTCCCCACGATTCGGCGACCTTTCCGACGGCGCGTTTGAAAGCGCGGTCCCTTCCGCAAACGACGCAAATGTTCGCGTCCAGACCGGCGCTGCAGACGGCACGAACGATACGGGCTCCGTTCGGCAACCCGTCGCCGCCGGCGGCGATAAGAACGGTCGGACGCGCCGGCGGTATTCCGAGCTTTCGCAGAACCGCGTGTATCGATGATTCATCCGGGGTGTCGTCGTATCGTCGGTTGAGGATCGGGGGATAGACCTCCACCTTCTCGGGGGGGAGGAATCCGCGCCGCACTGCCTGCTCCTTTGCGCGTTCGGAGAAGACGATCGTATGAAATCGGTGTCGCCGAAACCACACCGGATGCGCAGAAAAAGGGTCGGTAACCACTACCGTTACGGGAATCGGCGCCGCGAGATCCCTAAGCGCGCGTCTGACCGGGCGGGCCAGCAGATAGTGGAACACTACGATCCGGTCTATTCGCTCCCGCACGATTGTTTCGCGTATGT
>JAJRYZ010000074.1 GCA_024275515.1 Spirochaetota bacterium | reverse complement strand
CGATTACCTTGACGATCCATGCTACCGCTCCGAGAAAGTTTCCTGTCGATTCACTGAATGGATTGCCCTCAGCATAATCCCATACCATCGGGATTGCTTGGCGTGTAAAAGTATGACCGACAAAAGAGCCGGTCACTTGCCAAGTTGCCAGAGTTGAATAGTAATCGGCGCCCCGATCCACCGCAAACGCCAAGTACGTCCCGACCGCCTCCGCGTACGCCCGAGCTCCCGATCCTCCCGAATCGATCCCCTCCTGATTATCGGCCATGCCCGAGGCCAGAGCGTCTTTGCGAACTTCCTCGATCACCTCGGCGATCAGATCGCTGAAGGTGGTAAGGGCGGTGAGTTGGCGGGAGGTGAAGAGGGAGGCGAATGTGTTCAAGCCGTACAATGGTGTCCAAAGAGCCCGCCGGTCACCACCTATTTCGAAATCAGGTCGCCATTCAGGTTCAGTTTTTAATGCGACTTCCTCCATCGCCCTTGACGGCGGCAGATACAGGCGACCCTTGCGACCTTCGGCGACTATCGCCATGAGTTTGGCTCCCATTTTCCCCTCGCAGCCCTGCTCCTTGATCCAATCCGGCGTAAGGGGTGAGCCGGAGACGATGCATTCGAAATTGGCGCCCCGCCCTCGCTTTGTTCCTTTGGCAATTTGTTCAGGATTATTCGGTTTGCCCGTTCGTACCTCGAAACGATACCGGCCGTCGCCGACTATCGGCTCGACCCACGCCATACGTCCTCGCTTTTTGGACAACCAGAACGACGAGACGAGGGGAACCATTACGTCCCGAAACGACGGATCCGGGCTTGACACCGTCCGCGCCCACAGCCACGCAATGACCGTGGCTTCTCCTCCGCCGCGCTGTTCGGGCAGTTGGACTTTTGGATAGAGATGTCCGATCCGCTTGAACGCTTCGTCGCGCATCCACTGCCCGTAGTACCTCACATCCTCCGCGAGCCCCGACGCCCCTTTCCACTTCTGGTCTTTCGAGCCGTCGTCGCGAGAGGGGTTGACCGGCGGACGATTCGCGAACCGCGGCGGGATCTCGATCATCGCTTTGTTGATGAGTACCGCCACGGGGTTCAGATCACTTGCCTTGGCAGGAAGTCCGAGCCGTTGCGCTTCAAGCGGAATGCTCCCGCCGCCGGCGAAAGGATCATAGACTGTAGGAAGCTCGTCTCCGACGCTGCGCCGAATCTCCGCACGGGCGCGTTCGAGAACCTCTTCGTTGTTGCTGTTTTCCCATTGCACCAGCTCGGTTATGAGATCGAACAATCGTTCGCGTTCGGCGTCCTGTTCCGCTTCAGTCGGAAACTCGTCGGTTCGCGAGGACGGATCGTCGACAAGCGAGGCAAAGAGCACCGCCCGCGCGGAGGCCAACGGTCTGCGAGCCCACCAGAGATGGAGCGTGCTCGGGTGGCCGTGCCGAATACTCTTCTCGCGACTGCTCGCCTCGTTGATCGCCTCGAGAGGGATTGCCACTTCGATCAGTTTTTTCCTGTATGTCGTCCGTTCGCTCATGGTTGGTACGCCCTTTGGAGGAGTTTTTTCACTTCGAGGTAACTGCCGGCGTCCGCCCATCCCGGTTCGTGGTCGAAGGGCTCCCTTACATAGTACGGCCCGTCGACCTCTTCGTTACCGTCGGCATCCCGCCCGACGAACACGATCGCGAGAATAAAGTGTTCGGGATTGTTGAAGCCCTGATGTACTTCGTTTTTGGAGACGTTGATGGTGCCGCTTCCCCGGCGCCGCCCTTTGACCTCGATGAACCGGAGCTCGCCGCTCTCTGCATCACGCGACTCTATGTCCCAGCCACGATTGAGGCTACTCACGTCTGTGGGAGCATTGCCTATCCTCGCTTCGGCGTCCATCACGGCCTTCATACTGAGGCGCTCGATTGTCGCTCTGTCGTGGCCGAACTCGTCCGGTTGTTGGTCCCGACCGACCTCCGGCTGCTCGTCTCGGGCAAGCAGAGGCGCCGGCACTACGAGGGCCGCTCCCAGGATGACCGGGACTTCGGAGGTAAGGTGCTTTTCCTGTTCGAGTTCGGTTGTTCGCGCCGAAAGTCGGAAACGAAGTTCTTCGACGCGACGACGAGCTTGAGCGGCGTTCAACCGTGCGTTTGTCTTTCCCGCTTGTTCCTCAAGCCGAAGATCCTCTGCGCGATGGTCCCAATAGCCGATCTCCTGGGTCAGTCGGTTTCTAACCTCGGTAATGCTTTTTTCTATGAGCGCGTGTCGGCGTGTGCGTACTTCCTCGAAATGTTCCGGGACGATTCTCGATGCGGCATGACCCACTGCCGCTCGCTCGACTCGAGAGTCCGCCCATTCCATGTCAACCCGGTCACGAATCCGACGGGCTTCCTCTTCGGTCGGTGGTCGATAATCGAGGTGTGGCGCGTGCCCGACCGGACGCGGATCGAGATCGGGACCGACCTCTACGAACTGAAGGCGTTTGCTCGCGATCAGGTTATTCCCGTGTCGATCCTTGCGTCCGTCCCGTATCGTATGGTCGAGGAGAAGCAGCACCCGAACTCCCGACGAAGCGTCATCTGTGTTTGGATCGATAAGTATCGAACCGGTTCGAAGCAGACTCCGATTCCGTTCGAGGATCAGATCGACGGCCGCACCAAGCAATGGATGGCCCGGCGTGACGAGTTCGGCGGTGGGGTTCCCGTCCGCTTCGACATACTTCGGATCGAATGTGATGCGTTCGTATGCCTTCAAGACCGGAACGCCGACGCCGATTATCCGGTCCCTGTCGCGAATTATCGCCGGAACGTTGCGAATTTCGTATCGCCCGGCTTCCCGCGGCCGGATCGTTCCTCCCAGCACGTGGAACGCTTCCATAAAGAATTCGGCGATATTGTACGGCTGGAGCTTCCGCAGCCGGGCACGCTCCATCAGGTCGCGGATTCGTTGCACGTTCGAGCTGTCAAAGGTGTTGGTGGCAAGGGCATGATCGTTCACCAACCTGTTCAGCCGTTCGGTATCGGTCAGCTCATCAAGTGGTTTGAAGACCATCTGCTCGAGTTCTGCGTCGTCCTGAATTCTGATTGATCTGATGAGCAAGTCCCGCAGGCTCGTCCCTTCGAATATCTCGCCCATCACATCGAAAACGCGGCCTTGGAGCGCGTCGGCTTCCGTCGCCAGTTTTGACAGGAGTCTCTCGAATACACTTCCTTCCCGCGTTTCGTGGGCAACCATATTCCAAAGATAGCAGACTTCGGTTTGTCCGATGCGATGGATCCTGCCGAATCGCTGTTCGAGTCTGTTGGGATTCCAGGGAAGATCGTAGTTGATCATGAGGTGGGCGCGTTGAAGATTGATACCTTCCCCCGCGGCGTCGGTCGCGATGAGGATATGAACGTCCCGGTCCTGTTTGAACCGCGCCTCGGTTTTTCTGCGCTCCTCTCTCCCCGTAGCCCCGCTTATCTCGACGACGACATTATCGCTGCCGAGCATGTTGCGCGTTTTCGCCGTGAGGTAGCTCAACGTGTCTTTGTGCTCCGTGAATATGACGAGTTTTCGTCTATTCCCCGCCGCGTCGAACATAAGCGATTCTTCCTGAAGGAGGCGAGAGAGCTCCTGCCATTTTCTGTCCTTGCCGCTGCGGAGGACCGAATGGGCAATTTTATCGAGCTCACGAAGCGTGCCGATCTCCTTCCGGAGTTCGTCTATCGTCGCCGCGCTACTGGCTGAAAGAAGAATTTCGTCCTCGATCTCTTCGACCTCCGCGTCCGGCGCGTCATCGAGATCTTCTATTTCTTCTTCGGAAAGCCACTTTGTTTTTGTCGAAACGGCTTCGCCTCGCCGCGAAAGCTCAAGCTCGCGCATCTGATCTTCGAGTTTCTTTCGTCGCCGCTCGAGTGAGGAAAGAATAGCCGCCGGCGAGGAGGCGAGTCGTCTCTGCAAGATCGTCAACGCGAAGCCGACGTTGCCTTTGCGCCCCTTTTCGAGCCGTTCCGCCCTATTGAACTCTTCCCGGACATAGTTTGTTACGGCGTGATAGAGATGCGCTTCGAGATTGCTCAAGCTGTATTTCACCGTATACGCTTTCCGCGGCGGGAAGAGCGGAGAGCCGTCGAATCGGACAAGCTGTTCCTTGATAAGCCGTCGCATCAGATCGTTCGCATCGATCTTGTGAACTCCATCCCGGAATCTCCCCTCGAACCGGTCGCCGTCGAGAAGCGCGAGGAAAAGTTGAAAGTCCTCTTCCTTTCCGTTGTGGGGAGTTGCCGTCATGAGCAGGAAATGGCGCGTAGTCTGCGAGATCAATCGAGCCAGGTTGTAACGCTTGGTGTATCTGATCTCCCCGAGGTAATAGCTTGCCGAAAGCTTATGCGCCTCATCAAAAATTACAAGATCCCACTCGGCAGCCTCGAGTTTCGGATGCAATCGCTCATCGCGGCTTAACTTGTCGAGTCTGGCGATGATGCAGTTCTCTTCCTGGAACCAGTTTCCCGTCGCGGCGGACTCGAGGCGATCATTCGTCACGATCTGAAAGAGCAGGCCGAACTTCTCGTGAAGCTCCTCCTGCCATTGTTCGGCGAGATTCCCGGGCACCACGATGAGACACCGCTCGACGTCGCCTCTGAGCATGAGCTCCTTAATCAGCAACCCGGCCATGATCGTCTTTCCGGCGCCGGGATCATCGGCGAGCAGGTACCGGAGCGGTTGCCGGGAGAGCATATGGTCGTACACGGCCGCGATTTGATGCGGCAGAGGCTCGAGAAGCGAGGTGTTCACCGCAACCAGCGGATCGAACAAATGCGCAAGCCGGATACGAAGCGCTTCGGCGGCGAGCTTGAAGAGATTGCCGTCGGCATCGAAGGTCCACCTGCGGCCTTCCATTGCTATTTCAAACGATGCGGCCTCTTCTCCGGTAACCGTGCGGCGTTGGACCTGCCCTGCGGAATCAACTGCGACAACGGCGACGACATCGTCCCCGAGCGACGATACGGCCAATACCTCGCAGATTTCGCCGGGGATGAAGCCGGCTACCGATACCCCCTGGGTCAGTTCCTCAAGTTTCACTTCGTGTACCGATTTTCAGATCGAACATCTCGGCATTCCGCGCCACGGCGCCCGTCGTCGCGTCTCCCAACTACGCACCCGTCCAATTGTGGTTGTCCGCCGGCCCTCTCTTTGGCCGCACAGCCACACCCCGCATACGGCGTCGTCAGAATCATTTCCCCCTGCATTCCGCGTGATAGACAGCATCGATTTCGCGGGATTGGCGTTCCGGGACGGACTCAATCGCATCCAAACACTCTGCTCACGCACATGTTTTTTCTCATTTGATGCTCACGGCATTTTGTAATCCAGTTCGTGACGACTGCTAATCATAACGTACGCACACGTAATATGAAACTCGGAGGTTTGCCGGCAACACGTACCGGACTTCTACGCGAGC
Organism: Spirochaetota bacterium; assembly: GCA_024275515.1. GTDB lineage: Bacteria > Spirochaetota > Spirochaetia > ARS1246 > ARS1246 > JAJRYZ01. The sequence continues at coordinate 365 of JAJRYZ010000074.1, read as the reverse complement.
GCCTTTGCTTTACCGGTCATTTGTGCGCAGTATTCGTGCCAGGTGGCCATCAACGGTATGTCCCCATAACAATCGGGCCTTAAGCCCGGAGGACGCTTTCTTCGGCAATGCGCGTTTCGGCCGAGAAGAAATGCCCATCCACCAAACTTGACAGTATCCCGACACGGCCGGCCAGTCGGCCAACGGGATTTACTTCGCTGAACGCGTCCTCTTCGAGAATCATCCAACCTCTTCCAGATTTCGGAGGCCGTTTTTTGCTCTTGCCATCAAAGACAACCCTTGGAGCGACATAGCATATCTCATCCGTCCGCACGGTGGATTCACGACCCTGATGGCCGGCACTCAACGCCTTTCGGCATCAGAGG
>JAJRYZ010000073.1 GCA_024275515.1 Spirochaetota bacterium | reverse complement strand
GGTCGTGTCTCGTCGACCCACACCGCGATCGATATACCCGAGTCATACGCGGCGTAGACCGGAGCGGTCGCCGATCCGTAATCGACGAAGGCCAGCCGGCCGGCGTTACAGTGAGTGAGAACGCGTACCGGCTCCCCGGCCTTGCGCTCGGCGATTTCGCGGATTATGGGGAGTCCGTGCCGACCGATCGCTCGACACGCGGAGGCGTCCGAATCGGCTATTTCGACGGCGCAGGCGCGGGCGACCGCAACGGCGTTTTGCGTATGATCGGCCGCCCGGACTCGAGCGAGCATCGTGTCGACCGCCCAACCGAGGTTCCGGGCGGTAGGACGGGTCGAACGGAGAAGGTCGGCAGCCGCTTCGATCTCCGAGTCGAGCGCCGCGGCTTCTTTGCGGGTCACATCGTCGCGTGCTTTCGCCCAACGCCGGACGGCGAGGTACATTCCGTAGGCGGCGGTGGCCCCGATCAGTCCCGCTCCACGGACGCGCATGTCGGCGATCGCCGCAGCGGCCTCTTCGGGCGTCTCGAGGCGCGCTTCCGCCGGTTCGAAGGGAAGCTTGTTTTGATCGATGATTCCCACCGATCCGTCGGCCTCGAGCCATATCGTTCGGCGATGCACTCCGTGTATTCTCATCGGCTAACCGTCACGGCCTCCCGTTCCTCTCCTCATGGATCACCGGGCGCGCGATTCGACGCCGCTCGCTTTCGCGACGGCGGCGCCCAACGGGCGACGCCGCACACCGTTGTAGGCGTCGCGGTTGATCCGTTCGATCGCGTCCGAGAAATGCTCGACCACCGGCGGGAAGGGCTCGAACAGAATCTGCATGGCGCCGCCGGTCTTGCGCGCGAGGTCCATCGCCGGACAGACGGCGAAGAGTTTGTTGCCGCTCTTGTCCGAATACGCCGAGTATCCGAAAGCGCTGCAGATCAGCGGACGGACCCGATAGATCATGCAGTGCAAATCGTTCGTCTCGTCGTAGAAGACGCACGCGACCCTGTCGTGGTCGGCGACCGTCGCCCGCAGATGATCGCGCAGACCGGGAGCTTCGCTTTCGATGTACGACGCGATCAGCTCGGCTTCCACCTCGGTGACCTCGGTATCCGCGTGGTCGCAGCACTCTCCGCATCCCGGCGGACATGAGAGGCGCGTCGCGCCGGCGAACTCGGCAACTTTCCGATCGAAGCGGTCGAACAACCGCCGCAGCGCATCGATGCTCATCATTTCATCTTCCGTGAAACTCGGCGCAAGTCAAGCCGAGCCGAGCGATTCCGAGCAGTTCTCGGTGCGGCGAGTCGAATTGAAAATCGCGCGGGCTCAAGGCCGTGCGGACCGGCCGCGCGGCGCCCCGACACGGAGAACGACTCGGTCGCCCACACCGATGCCGTACCGACGGGCGGCGCTGTCGTTGCGTACGGCAATCTCGACGAACCCGGAGCTTCCGACGTAGACCAGATCGTCTCCGGGAGCGACCTCCGCGTAGAACGAGACGACCGTCTCGAGTACGACTCGCTTTCCGCCGCGCGTGCGAATCTCGACGCGCCCGACGGCGCCGTCTTCGGGAAGGTCCCCTCGATGAATCGACGTTATGACGTTGCCGAAATGGTCGACGCACACGACCGTCGCTTCGACCTCGTCGCCGGGAACGGCGCTCGATCGCGGCGGTGTCGCCAGGGCGGGAATAAGCACCGGATCGACCGGAGCTCCCACGATCCTATGGCTCCTCAGAAGATCCGCGGCAACGACGGCGAAGACGTCTCTGCCGTGAAACGTGGCGCTACGCTCTCGACCCCGGGCGACGGCCTTCAATCGTGTTTGCTCGACCCGATGGCAGCCGTCGATCATTCCCATTCTGTGCACCATCGATATCAGCCCGTTGTCCGGGGCGACGAGAAGACGCCCCGCGCCGCGAGCGATAAGCTCGCGCCGGTCCGAACCCACGCCGGGATCGACGACGGCTACGACGACGGTTCCCCGGGGCAGATACGGCCACGCCGAAACGAGCAAATACGAAGCCGTTTCGATACACTGTGGAGGGCAGTTGTGCGAGAGATCGACAAAAACGGTATCGCGGCGCCGGGAAAGAATAACCGCTTTCATTACGCCGACATAGGCGTCGGTCAGACCGAAATCGGTCAGCAACGCGACGATCGGCGGTTTTCCTTTCATTCGGTCCACTCCGGTGTGCCGGCGCCGGTACGTCGATTCGCGGACCGGGCCACGAGACCGACGGGCCGCGTCGCGCGTCGAGGTCGCGCCGGATGCCGAGACCGGCTCGGCGATTCATGGTAATGTAAGCATTACCTAATGGCGAGAATCCTGTGGACAACTCCACATAGAGGGGATCGGCGCGGCCGACGGGCCTACCCACAGCGCCCCGCGCCTCGAATCCACAGGATTCTCGCCACTAAGTAGGCATTATAGCAGAATAGGGAGGCGCCGATGCGGATTCTTTACCTCGATCTCGACACAACACGTCCCGACCACCTCGGATGCTACGGATATCACCGCGACACCTCGCCCACCATCGACCGGATCGCATCGGAGGGACTGCGGTTCGACCGGTATTACTGTTCCGACGCCCCGTGTCTTCCGTCGCGGACCGCGCTGATGACCGGCATGTTCGGTATTCACAGCGGCGTCGTCGGCCACGGCGGCGTGGGCGCCGACATCCGAATCGAGGGGCCGGACAGACAGTTTCGCGACCGGCTCTGGAGGGAGAGCCTGCCGGGGGTTCTCAGGGCCGCCGGGCTCAAAACGGTTCTTATCAGCCCGTTCGCCGAACGACACTCGACATGGAGTTTCTACGCCGGGTGGAGCGAAATGCACAACCCGGGGAAAGGGGGGCTCGAGTCGGCCGAGGAGGTCACCCCTATCGCGCTCGACTGGATTCGCCGGAACGGGGCCGGCGACGATTGGTTTCTGCACGTCAACTACTGGGATCCCCATACGCCCTATCGGGCGCCCGAATCGTTCGGCAACCCGTTCACCGACGACCCGGTTCCCGACTGGATCGACGCGAAGCTTCTCGACGAGCACCGGCGGCTCGCGGGACCGCACACCGCGCAGGATTTCGGAATGTATAACAATCACGAATCACCGCGATTCCCGCGCGCACCGGGCGAAGTCGCGGGGCCGGACGGTTTTCGCCGGATGATCGACGGATACGACTGCGGTATCCGCTATATGGATGAGCACATCGGACGCCTTCTCGACGCGCTCGATGAGCGTAACGCGCTCGACGACTGCATCATCATCGTCGGCGCCGATCACGGAGAGAATCTCGGCGAGCTCGGACTCTACGGCGAACACGGCACCGCGGACGAAATAACCTGCAGGATTCCGATGATCGTCCGGCTTCCGGGTGGTCCGGCGGGCGCGGTGGACACCGGGCTCAGGTACAATCTCGACCTCCTCCCGACGCTCGCCGAGCTGTTCGGGGTCGAACCTTCCGAAAGGTGGGACGGGACGAGCTTCGCTCCGGCGCTTCGCGGCGAGGCGGTTTCCGGTCACGAATACCTGGTCTTGAGCCAATGCGCGCACGTCGCCCAGCGAAGCGTGAGGTTCGGGGACTATCTATACATGCGTACGTATCACGACGGTTATCATCCGCACTTCGACGACGAGATGCTGTTCGATCTGAGCGCAGACCCGCACGAGACGGTCAATCTGGCCGCCGAGCGGCGCGGCGTGTGCATGGAAGCGGTCTACCGGTTAACCGAGTGGCACGATCGCATGATGCGGACGATGCCGTTTCCCGACCGAAGCGATCCGATGTGGGAGATGCTTCACGCCCGCGGACCGTTCCACGCGTGGGTCGAGCAGATCGAAAAGGCCGATTATCTGAACCGGCTCCGGGAGACCGGGAGGAGCGAGGGCCTGGCACGCATCCTCGATCGCCACCCGGAGCTCAAACGAATCGCCGGCGCCGAGGGGGGAGCGTAGCGTGAGGTGAAACTCCGGTTTCGATCGGTGCGGTGCGTTCGCCGCGTCGGTTCCCACGGCGAGGCCTCGGCAGTCGCCACGATAGCGCTCGATGTCGACCCCGCGGCGCCGGCGGACGGTGCGCCGGCGGACGGTGCGCCGGCGGACGGTGCGCACGCGGGCGGTGCGCCGGCGGACGGTGAGCGCGACGAATGCCTTGTCAGAGTCTGTCTTGTCGACCGCTGGGGAATACCGGTTTTCGGAAGCGCGACCGTCACGCTGTCGGGGCGCGAAACGGCGGCGGTCGTACCGCTCGGCGCGCTTTCAGCCGGCCGTTACCTGTGCTATGTACTGGCGACGACGCGCGAGGGGAGGTTCGAGGCGGATCCCGTGGAGGTAGACGTCACATGAGCGATTCACCCGGAGTCCTCTACCTGGGCGACGACTCGCTTGCGGGCGCCGCATCCTATCTTGCGGCGGTGATGACTCATTCCGGCGTGGCGTACACTCATCGTGGTTCGTCGGAAGACGCCTGCGATCTTATCGACGGCGCCTCTTTCGATTGCTACGTGCTCAGCGACTACCCGTCGAACCGGCTCGGCGACCGGGGTGCGGGGCGCCTTCTGAAGGCGGTACACGGGGGAGCGGGTCTGCTCATGATCGGCGGATGGGAGTCCTTCCGCGGGAGCGGTGGAGGCTATGACGCAAGCCCGATCACCGAGGCGCTGCCGGTGGCGATTGCGCGGTCGGACGATCGAATGAACTGGTGCGGTCCGTGCGTCGTCCGAAAGCGGATCGATCATCCGGTCTGCGACGGACTCGACTTCGATCCGGCGCCGTCGGTCGCCGGGTTCAACCGTCTGGAGGCGCGGTCGGGAACCGACGTCGTGCTCGCGGTCGATCGGTACGCCCCGCATCCGCGCGAGTCGGACGGCGTGCCCGCCGTGTTCGAACTGCTCGACTCGCATCCTCTACTGGTCTGCGGCCGCTACGGCGAAGGTCGGACCGCGGCCTTCGCTTCGGACGCCGCGCCTCACTGGGTCGGGGGCTTTGTCGACTGGGGACCTCGTCGCGTCTCGATCGTGACCGATGCCTTCGACGTCGAAGTCGGCGAGAGCTACGTCCGGTTCTTTTCACATCTTATCGCTTGGCTTCGTGGCGGTTGAGTGGAATCGCTCGATCGCGCAACGGGCCTGTTGACCCCTCGCGCCGGCGTCGCTATACTTTTGCGACCAACTCGGCGGGGATAAGCTGCGGCGGGCGCGACGTCCGGCCGTGGATAATTCACATATCGGTTACTGCAAAGCCCCATGTGCGCAGAGTTCCGTCGTCGCTTTGTGCCGAGACGTATCTCCGAGGCATAATGCGCTCGAGGAGACGTTTCAGCGGCGCACGGCGCCACGGAGAAGGAAATGCGATGAGTGTGAGAGTCCGCTACCCACCTTCGCCGACGGGTCTTCAACATATTGGAGGCGCTCGATCGGCGCTGTTCAACTACCTCTTCGCGCGATCTCAAGGCGGCGTCTTTGTTCTTCGGATCGAGGACACCGACCGCGCGCGTCGCACCGACGAGGCGGTGGAGGATCTGTACCGGACGCTCGATTGGCTGGGCATTACCTGGGACGAAGGTCCCGACGGGAAGGGCGCGCACGGCCCCTACGTTCAGTCGGAGCGCCTCGAGTTGTATCGAAAGCACGCGGAGATGCTCCTCGACCGCGACCACGCCTATCGCTGTTTCTGCACGGCCGAGAGACTGGATGCGATGCGGTCGGAGGGGAAGAAAGGGGCCGGTTACGACCGCCGGTGCCGGCGTTTGAACGAGGAGGAAGTCTCCGAGCGTGTGCGAGACGGCATTCCCTTCGTCGTCCGGTTGAAAATCCCGCTCGAGGGCGTCTCTGTTTTCGAAGATTTGGTTCTCGGAACGGTAAAACGCAAATACAAGGACGTCGCTCCCGACCCGATTCTGCTCAAATCCGACGGCTTTCCCACTTACCATCTGGCGAACGTCGTCGACGATCACACGATGGAAATTACTCATATTCTGCGTGCGCAGGAGTGGCTTCCGTCGGTTCCCATTCACCTCGTGTTGTACGACGCCTTCGGCTGGAAACCGCCGGCGTTCTGTCATCTGCCCCTGGTTCTCGGCAAGGACGGACAGAAACTCTCCAAGCGGCACGGCTCGACGGCGGTCCGGGACTTTCGTCGACAGGGCTATCTTCCCGAAGCGATCGTCAACTACCTGGCGCTTCTCGGCTGGTCCTACGACGACCGGCGCGAGTTCTTTACGCTCGACGAGCTCGAGCGCGTGTTTACGTTGGAAAAGGTGAACAAGGCGCCGGCCGTGTTCGACTACAAAAAACTCTAATGGTTCAACGGACAGTATATCCGCAGGACTTCCGACGCCGACCTCAAACGGTTGATACTCCCTTATCTACAGGCGGACGGTCTGGTGGCGGACCCGCCGACGGCAACGGAGGAGAGAGTCGTCGACGGCATGCTGCCTCTGATCCGCGAGCGGCTCAGGGTGCTTTCCGACGTATCGGGGGCCGTGCGGTTTCTCTTCGAGGACGTCACGCCGCCCGACGTCGAGGCGGTCGTTCCCAAAAAACTCGACGCGGCGAAGACTCTCGACGTGCTGGAGGCGGGCCGTGATATCGTCGCACGCTTCGGTTCGATCGACGACGAGAGCGCCGAAGCGATGTTTCGGTCCCGGTCGGAGGAGCTTGAGGTGAAGCTCGGCGCCATGCTCATGCCGGTGCGCGTGGCGGTTACCGGTACGACGGCATCGCCCCCGCTTTTCGGATCGATTCGGCTCCTCGGGCTCGACGAATCTCTCAAGCGGATCGATAGAGTCATCGGACTACTAAAGGAGTACACACGTGGCTGAACAGACGGCAATGGAGAAGCTCGTCTCGCTGTGCAAGCGAAGAGGAATCATTTTCCCGTCGAGCGAGATATACGGCGGGCTCTCTTCGGCATGGGACTACGGTCCGCTCGGTGTCGAGCTCAAAAACAGGATTCGCGACTTGTGGTGGAAGGGCATGACGCGACTCCGTGACGATATCGTGGGTCTCGACGCCGCGATCATGATGCACCCGCGCGTGTGGGAGGCCTCAGGTCACGTCGAAAACTTCACCGACCCGCTGGTCGACTGCAAAAGCTGCAAGCACCGTTTTCGGGAAGACCAGATCCCCGAAGAGAGCAGAACCGCCGGGAGGTGCCCCGATTGCGGCGGCGAACTCACCGAAACGCGACGGTTCAACCTCATGTTCAAGACGCACATGGGACCGGTCGAGAACGACGGCGCGGCGGTCTACCTCCGACCCGAAACCGCCCAGGGCATCTACGTCAATTTCCGCAACGTCAGACAGAGCAGCAGGGTCAAAATCCCCTTCGGGATTGCGCAGGTCGGCAAGGCCTTTCGGAACGAGATTACGACCAAGAACTTTATCTTTCGTACCTGCGAGTTCGAGCAGATGGAGATGCAGTACTTCATTCGTCCCGAGGAGGACGAGAAGTGGTTCGCGTACTGGCTCGACGAACGGCAGGCCTACTACCGAAAGCTGGGAATCCGTCCCGAAAAACTCAGGCTGCACCGGCACGGCCCCGACGAGCTGGCCCATTACGCGAAGGTCGCCTACGACATCGAGTACGAGTTCCCCTTCGGATGGTCCGAGCTCGAAGGCGTTCACAACCGGACCGATTACGATCTCAGGCGACACGGCGAGTACTCGCAGAAGGACCTGAGCTATCTCGACGAAAGCACGGGCGAGCGGTTCATTCCCTACGTTATCGAAACGTCGGCCGGGCTGACGCGAACCGTGTTGACGGCGCTCGCCGACGCGTACGATGAAGAGGAGGTGGAAGGCGAGAAGCGAACGGTGCTCCACCTTCACCCCGAAATCGCGCCGATTACCGTCGGGGTGTTTCCGCTGGTGAAAAAGGACGGACTCGCCGAGCTCGCCGGTGAGATCGAACGAGAGCTTCGCGACGAGTTCTCGACGTTCTACGACCAAGGCGGCGCCATCGGTCGTCGTTACCGAAGACAAGACGAGATCGGAACGCCGTACGGCGTCACCATCGACTATCAGACCAAGGACGACGGCACGGTGACGCTGCGGCTGAGAGATTCGATGAAACAGATTCGCGTTGCGCGGCGCAGGCTGGCCGAGGCGATTCGAGACGAAACGAAAAACTACGGGAGAGAATGACCGATGAACGCCGCCCTCGACACCCTCCGACGGAGGGGCTTCATTCAGCAGTGCACGAATCTCGACGCTCTCGACCGGATGCTTTCCGACGGGACGGTGACGTTCTACTGCGGTTTCGACCCGACCGGCCCAAGCCTTCACGCGGGGCATTTGATCCCGCTGTTCGCGATGGCGCACCTTTTTCGCGCCGGGCATTCTCCCATCGCGCTCGTCGGCGGAGGGACCGCCCTTATCGGAGATCCTTCGGGTCGCGAAGAGATACGCAGGATCCAGTCGAAGGAAGACATCGAACGAAACGCCATGAGCATCCGCGGGCAAATCGAGCGGTTTATCGATTTTTCGAGCGGGCGATCGAAGCTGCTCAACAACGCGGAGTGGTTAAGCGAGCTCAATTATATCGATTTTCTCAGAGATATCGGACGGCACTTTTCGGTCAACCGAATGCTCGGCTTCGAGGCGTACAGGAAACGGATGGAACACGGCCTCTCGTTTATCGAGTTCAACTACCAACTGCTGCAATCCTACGATTTCCTGATTCTGTTCAAGCGGCACGGATGTACTCTTCAGATCGGGGGCGACGACCAGTGGGGAAACATCGTCTCAGGCGCCGATCTCATCCGTCGTGTCGAGGGGGTCGAAACCATCGGCCTGACCTTCCCGCTGGTTACGCGGTCGGACGGGAAAAAGATGGGGAAAACCGAAAAGGGCGCGCTCTACCTGGACCCGACGATGACTTCTCCCTATGAGTTCTATCAATACTGGCGCAACGTCGCCGACCCCGACGTCGGGAAATTTCTCAAACTTTACACATTCCTGCCCCTCGATCAGATCGAAGAGATGGAGCGGCTCTGCGGCGCGACGGTAAACGAGGCCAAGGAGACTCTCGCCTACGAGCTAACGAGGACCGTGCACGGCGAGGAAGAAGCCGGACGCGCACGGACCGCGTCGAGGGCCGCTTTCGCCTCGTCGGCCGGCGACACCTCGGCGATTCCGTCGATCGAAATCAGCAGAGAGGAGCTGTCCGACGGAATCCCCGTTCTCGAGCTTTTCGCCCGGACCGATCTCTGCTCCTCCAAAAGCGAGGCGCGACGTCTCGTGCAGCAGGGCGGCGCGACGATCAACGAGACGAAGATCTCCGACATCGATCTCGTCGTCGATGCGAGTTGGCTTGACGGCGATGAGATACTGCTTCGGGCCGGAAAGAAGCGCTACTTCAAGCTGATCGCCGAGTAGACGAAGAGGTCGTAAGGAGTTACGATTCCGGTCATGGCAGATGCGATTCGCGGAGCTTCGGCGCCACGCGATGAGACCGGAAGAGTATTGCGGACGACGATCCGGCGGGAAAAGCTCAAACGGGCGAGGAAGATGAAGCTCCTCTACCTGCTGTTTCTCATCCCGCTCATACAGTTGATCATTTTTCGCTACATTCCGATCTACGGTCTGATCATCGCTTTCAAGGATTATCGGTACAATCTCGGTTTCTGGCGGAGTCCGTGGAACAACTTCGAGCATTTCAAGATTCTGTTCGAAAGTCCCTTTTTCGGGCGCATTATCCGCAACACGATCATCATCAGTCTCATGCGCATCGGCTTCGGGTTCCCGGCGCCGATCATCCTCGCGATTCTCATCAACGAGGTGCGCAGCACCGCTTTCAAGCGTACGGTTCAGTCGATCTCCTACCTGCCGCACTTTATGTCCTGGGTCGTTCTGTCGGGAATCATCATCGAGTTGCTCTCTCCTCAGCGGGGCCCGGTGGGCTATATCTACAGTCTTCTGGGAAAGCCGGCGCCGAATCTGCTGATCAATCCGCAGTTCTTCAGACCGATGTTGATCGTCACCGGAATCTGGCAGGGCGTCGGGTGGGGTACGATCGTCTATCTCGCCGCGCTCTCCGGTATCGACCCCGAGCTCTACGAAGCCGCCGCGGTCGACGGCGCCAACCGGTTTCAGATGGCGCTGAGGATTACTCTGCCGAGTCTCGTCCCGGTGATGACGGTGCTGTTTATCCTTCGGTTGGGACAGATACTCAACGCGGGGTTCGATCAGATCTTCAATCTCTACAACCCGTTGGTGTACGACGTGGCGGACATCCTCGATACCGCGGTCTACCGGATCGGCATTTTCAATCGTAAGTATGATTTCGCGACCGCGATGAGCCTGTTCAAAAGCGCCATCGGCGTTTCGATGATCGTCGTCACCAACAGCATCATCAAGCGCTTCAGCGACTACGGGGTTTGGTAGCATGAACGTCGTCGGAATGAAACGAGGCTTCGGCGGTCGGCTCTTCGACGCGGTCAATCATCTGTTTCTCGCGCTGTTCGCGCTCAGCATCGTCTATCCTTTCTGGACGACGATTCTGCTCTCCTTCAGTCCCGTTCACGAGGCCAACTCGCTCGGATTCAAACTCTGGATCAGCAACTGGAGTACCGGCGCCTACCAGTTCGCTTTTTCCCGCTACGGAAACATGGGAGTAGCGTACACGAACTCGATCTTTCGAACGGTCGTCGGAACCGCGGGTGCGCTCATTTTCGCGCTGTGCGCGGCGTATCCACTGGCCAAACGCAGGCTCCCGGGACGAACGTTTATGACCGTCATCATCCTCATTACGATGTTCTTCTCCGGCGGCGTTATCCCGCAGTACCTGCTTATCCGCAAGCTCGGCCTGGTAAACACCCGCGCCGTGCTCATCCTTCCGAATCTAGTTGTCGGTTTTCACATCATCATCATGCGGAATTTCCTTATGACCATCGACGACGCGTACGAGGAAGCGGCGCTGATGGACGGCGCCAACTACGTGCAGATTCTCACGAGGGTCGTCATACCTCTGTCGAAGCCGGTTCTCGCGGTCGTCGCGTTGTGGACCGCGGTTTTTCACTGGAACGAGTGGTTCCAGGCGCTGATATACATCACCGAGCAGAACAAGCTGGTTCTCCAGCTTCTTCTCAGACGGATGATTCAAGAGATGGAGGCGGTAACGAGCGACCAGATGACCGAGTTCGAGCAGATGCGCGAGATCAAGATGCCCACCGCCGCGCTGCAGGCCGCCATCACCATCCTGACGATCGGTCCGATCGTGCTCTTCTATCCGTTCCTGCAACGTTACTTCGTCAAAGGCGTGTTTATCGGTTCACTCAAAGGGTAGGGGAGGCGCAGGCACGGCGCGCGCGCCTGCCCGGATCGTTCCGCGTGCCGAACGTCAAACTGAAAACTGCCGGCGCCGCCGGTCATCCGCCGGCGCCGAGCTTCTTTTCGATCTTCGCCCAGCTATCCCTGAGAGAGACGATACGGTTGAATACCGGACGGCCGGGAGTCGAATCCGGATCGACGCAGAAGTATCCGTTTCGCAGGAACTGATAGCGGCGCCCCGGCGGAGCGCCCGCGAGCGACGGCTCGACATAGCTCCCGTCGCGCACTTCGAGCGATGCGGGATTGATGAAATCGGTGAAGCACCCTCCGTCCTCCCCCTCCTCCGGATTGTCCCGGTCGAACAGATGATCGTAGAGCCGCACCTCGGCACGCACCGCGTGAGGGGCGGACACCCAGTGGAGAGTGCCCCGCACTTTGCGACCGTCGTCGGACCATCCGCCGCGCGTGGCGGGATCGTAGGTGCAGTGCACCTCGACGACTTCGCCGTATTCGTCGGTGCGGTAGTCGGTGCACGTGACGTAGTAGGCGTGTTTGAGTCGCACTTCCTTCCCCGGCGACAGACGAAAGTATTTCTTCGGCGGATCCGCCCGGAAATCGTCACGTTCGATATAGAGCACCCGTCCGAACGGCAGCCGGCGACTCCCGGCGGCCTCGTCCTCCGGATTGTTCTCCGCTTCCACCGTTTCGGTCGAATCTTCCGGATAGTTGTCGATGATGAGCGTAATGGGATCGACGACCGCCATGACCCTCGGCGCGGTCGCGTTGAGCTCTTCGCGGATGACGTGTTCGAGCAACGCGATATCTACCACGCTGTGCGTCTTCGACACGCCGATCCGGTCGATAAACCTGCGAATCGACTCCGGAGTGTATCCCCGCCGTCGGAGACCCGCCAGAGTCGGCATGCGCGGATCGTCCCATCCGTCGACGTAACCGTCTTCGACAAGCCGCCGGAGCAGCCGCTTCGAAAGGACCGTCCGAGTGAGATAGAGCCTCGCGAACTCGATTTGCCGGGGATGGTGAATTCGGAGTTGGTCGAGGAACCAATCGTACAGCGGCCGATGGTCTTCGTAGGCGAGGTCGCACAACGAATGCGTCACCCCCTCGATCGAGTCCGATTGGCCGTGCGCCCAGTCATACATCGGGTAGATGCACCAGGTCTCTCCGGTGCGGTGATGCGGGACGTGGAGTATTCGGTACATGACCGGATCGCGCATGTTGATATTGGGCGAAGCCATATCGATCTTGGCGCGAAGCACCCGTTCTCCCTCGGCGAACTCGCCGTTTCGCATCCTGCGAAACAGGTCGAGGTTTTCCTCGACCGGCCGGTCGCGGTGGGGACTGTTGGTCCCCGGTTCGGTCAATGTTCCCCGGTACTCGCGAATCTCATCCGGGCTCAAATCGTCGACGTATGCTTTCCCCTGTCGGATCAACCGTTCGGCCAGGTCGTAGAGTCGGCCGAAATAGTCCGACGCGTAGTATTCATGCTCGCCCCAGTCGAAACCGAGCCATCGTATGTCGGCTTTGATCGAGTCGACGTACTCGGTTTCCTCTTTGGTCGGATTGGTGTCGTCGAAGCGCAGGTGACAGCGCCCGCCGTACTCCTCGGCAATGCCGAAATCGAGGCAGAAGGCTTTGGCGTGGCCGATGTGAAGATACCCGTTGGGTTCGGGCGGGAACCTGGTAACTACCGAACCGTTGTTACGGCCGGCGGCCAGGTCCGACTCGACCTGCGACCGGATGAAATCCTTCCCGCCTTCCGTCGTACGTTTGCAATTCGCCATGATTGGTGTCCCGACAAAGCTTGATGGTATGAGTGACGAAGTCACGGTAGTATACGCTCGGCGTTGAATCAATACCGCCGGCGGCAAAGCATGAAATCGATATCGGCGAAAAGCGCGATCGCGGCCGCGATCGCTCCGGTCGCCGCGACGGCGCCGCCTCGCTAAGAAACGAAGTTTCGACGTTCGGAGCATGATGGGCCGGCGTCACGTCGGGCTCGTGTGATACAACTACTCACATGGTCGGACTCACCGGTGCAACCGGATATCTGGGAAACGTCGTCGCCCGATCGCTGTTGCAGCGAAACGAATCGGTGCGCATGCTGGTTCGATCGAAGGAGCGCTTGCTCCGCGTCGAGCTTCCGACCGAAACGTCGGTGGTCGGTGATCTACTCGATTCGGACTCGCTTGCTCGTTGCTTCGACGGATGCGAGGCGGTCGTCCACGCGGCAGCGCTGGTTTCGGTCGACGGAAGCGACGCCGATGAGCTGCGCAGAGTCAACATCGAAGGAACCCGACATGTGATCGAAGCGTGTCTTCGGGTCGGCGTGCGCCGCCTGGTGTCCGTCGGATCGGTAGAGGCGTTCGATCTATCGGCGGGCGGCGAATCGGTGATCGAGGTCGATCGACTGGATCCGCGCAGGCCGATACTCGAGTACGGGCGAACCAAGGCGACGGCGATCAACGACGTTCTCGACGCCGACGGCGCCGATCTGGCGACCGTCGTCGTCAGTCCCACGGCGCTTCTGGGTCCCCGGGACTACCGCCCGTCGCCGATGGGGCGTTTCATTCGCGCGTTTCTCGGGCGAAAGCTTCCCGCGTTCGTTCGCGGCGGCTTCGATTTCGTCGACGTGCGCGACGTCGCCGCGGCCTGCATCTCCGCGGTGTACTCAGGCGTTCACGGACGCCACTATCCTGTTTCAGGTCGGTATTTGAGCGTCCGCGAATTGTTGGAGATGCTCGAGTCGGTAAGCGGCGTTCCGATGCCCCGGGTGTGCATTCCCGATTCACTTGCGATGCTGTTCGGAACGTTCAGCGCCTCCCTTTCCCCGCTTTTCGGGCGGTCCGCCGTCATTACTCCGGAGGTGGTGCGTCTGTTGCTGCTCGACGTTCGTATATCGAGCGAGACGGCCGGCGCCGAGTTGGGGTATCGGGCCAGAGACATACGCGAGACGGTGACCGACACCGTTTCCTGGTTCAGAGAACGAACGGGATGACCGCTTTGCGTTTTTCGGGATAGGATTCGTAGGTGTTGCGGTACCATCGGTGGTGCGCGATACCGCGCGGAAGCAGATTGGCGGCGGTAAAGACCGCGAAAGCCAGCCCGGCAAGCGACCATGTGGCGACGGCCCACCCCGTCCATTGGAGGATTTCGCCGAAGTAGTTCGGCGCCGAGACCAATTCGAACAGACCGCCTCGCGGAACCGCGTACGTTGTTTCGTGACGTCGCCTCAAACGCCTCAGTCTTCGGTCGCTTTCGACGTGAATCATCATCCCGCTGAAAAACATGAGCAATCCGAGAATGAACCTCGGATCGTAGATCCACGGGGAAGGATAGAGGCCCCCGGCGCCGAACAGATGATAGCCGTTGGCGTAACCGTTAAGGCAGTTGAACACGAAAGCCATAAGAGCGAGCGGCAACGGAAACCGGCGCTCGCTTCCTCCTCGCATCATCCCGGTGTAGATGAACGTGCGGTAGACGTAGTGAGTCTCCCATACGAAAAGGAAGAGCACCGCAACGGGCGATCTACGATCGGAAAAAAGAAAAAAGAGAAAACGACGACGACGGCCGGAAGCTCCATCGCGAGCCAAGCGTGTCTTGCCGCGACGCCACGTCCTCTGCGTTCGTAGCGGCCGTAGGGCGCCGGAAAGAAGAGTAGCGCGACAAACACAACGGGCGCGGACAAAAAAAGTACTTTGAGGATCGTCCGATAGAGAGCGTCGTTCGCCACGCCGCAGCGTAACACGGTCGCGGCACTCGAACAACCGCCGCCGGCAGTTCGAATCCGGCGCGCCGGATTTCGAACTGCTCTCGTCCGGGTATCTTGCCGCGCGTCTCCTCCCGTGTTACCGTCGCCTCGCATGGAACGGCTTCTGCTCGGCGTCGACATCGGAGGCACGAAGTGCGCGGTCGTTCTCGGCGCCTTCGGGGCAGAGGTGTACGAACGTGTCGTCTTTCCGACGCGCACCGATCTCGGCGTCGATCATACCCTCGGTGCGATCGGCGAAGCGATCGAGCGAATCGTCGCGACGGCCCACGAGCGCGATGCGACGATAGTCGCCGCCGGGGTCAGTTGCGGCGGTCCTCTCGATTCCCGCCGCGGCCTTATCCTGTCGCCTCCGAATCTTCCGGGCTGGGACGGCGTGCCTGTCGTGAGATTCGTTCGCGAGAAGGTGGGTCGCCCGGTCACACTTCTTAACGACGCCGACGCCGGTGCGTTGGCGGAGCACCGTTTCGGCGCGGGACGCGGCGCCGAAACCATGGTCTTTCTTACCTTCGGTACCGGAATGGGGGCCGGGCTGGTGCTCGGCGGCAGGCTTTTCAGCGGCAGTATCGGGCTTGCGGGCGAAGTGGGACACGTCAGAGTAGCCGAAGACGGGCCCGATCGGTACGGCAAGCGCGGCTCGTTCGAGGGTTATTGCAGCGGGTCGGGTATCGCCGAACTGGCCGCCTCGACGGTCGAAGAGCGGGTCGCATCGGGCGAGCGGGTCCCGTGGTTCGACGGACGCCCCGTATCCGCGGAGCATGTGGCGCGTGCGGCGTTTGCGGGCGACGCGCTTGCGCGGGAAGTGTTCGGCGTAAGCGGAAAGTATCTCGGCCGCGGATGCGCGATGCTTATCGACATTCTTAACCCGGAAGTAATCGTTATCGGAAGCGTCTATATCCGGTGCCGCGAGCTGCTCGAGCGGTCGATGTTGGCCGAGATCGAGCGCGAGTCGTTGTCGCGGTCGCGGGAGAGCTGTAGAATCGTTGCGGCCGAACTCGGCGAAAAGATCGGCGACGTGGCGAGTCTGTGCGCCGCGATGGAGGGACTGAATGGGTGATTCCGTCGATGTCGGTGATCGCGAGAGGCGCATCGACGAGCTCGTCGCGCGTTATCCCGTGCTCGAACAGTGTCGCGGCGAAATAGAACAGGCCGCGGAGATGATGATCCGCTGCTTCGTGCGGGGGGGGATGATCCTCACCTGCGGCAACGGAGGCAGCGCCGCCGACGCGGGACATATCGTCGGCGAGCTTATGAAAGATTTCAAACGTGCTCGCCCACTTTCATCCGAGCTCGTGGCGAAGCTGCGGTCGGCCGGCGGCGAGGAGGCGGAGGAGCTCGCCGGCTCGCTCCAGCAAGCGCTTCCGGCGATCGATCTTACGACGCAGGTCCCGCTCATGACGGCGTTCGCCAACGACCGCTCGGCGGCGGCCGTGTTCGCGCAGCAAGTCGTCGCGTATCGAAACCCGGCGAACCTGCTCTTTGCACTGAGCACGTCGGGACGCTCGAGAAACGTCGTTTCGGCGGCGTTCGTCGCACACGTCCTCGGGTTGGCGAGTATAGGAATGACGGGCCGATCGGGGGGTGAGCTCTCGCGTTGGTGCGACCTCATCATCCCGGTTCCGGCCGACGAGACCG
>JAJRYZ010000072.1 GCA_024275515.1 Spirochaetota bacterium | reverse complement strand
CGAGCGAAAGAGAGAGAACCGGTTGTCCGAGGTAAAGAATGAGCTTTTGAATGATCGCGAGCTCGAAAAGCATGAAGCGGGTTCCGGTGGCGAGAAAAACAGCGACGAAGGTAAGCTCTGTTTTTCTCACTGCGGCGATTCGGCGCTTCCTCCCCACCAGAAACGTCACGACCAGCAGCGCCAAAGCCACCGTCGCCACCCCGACCACCGACGGCGGAACACGCTTTTCGAACTGATAGAAAAACGGGCGGTCGTCGGTCACGGGCCTGAGATCGGCATGCGCCTCCTTGTACAGCTCGGCGAGGCTCATTCGTCCCTGCGAGAGACTGTACAACGTTTCGTCCATCAGCCGCGCCGTCACGGCGCCCTCATCCGTCTGGACCGTCTGGACCATCTGCTGAATGCGCGGAACGAACATGGGGGATGCGTACCAACTAAGCCGGCGAATTCGCCCGACAAGATACTCCGCTTCACTCTCGGTCACGGGAATGTTTCGAAGTACGAAGGTCGGCAACATCTTGGGACCGAAGGTGTAGATCTGTCGCATCGCGAGGACCGGCGGGATACCCTTTCTGCCCAGCACTTCGACCGCCGTGGTTACCAGTCGAAAGAGCTCCGCCTCATGATGAGCGACCACGATGAGCCGACCTCCCGGTTTTAGCCTTTCGTAGTATTCGTCAATCGATTCGAGCGTGAACAAATAATTCTCCGTAAGCGCGAAAGCTTCTATGCTCCTGCTCGACTGAATGACCGGCAAGGCCAGGATGATCGCGTCGAAACGATCGGTGGTGCTTTTTACGTAGTTTCGTCCTTCCGCCGGCACGACGCGCACACCCGGATAGCGGTCGTAGATGCCGCCGTTGACGTTTCGGTACCTCCGCATCAGCGAAACCAAATCCTTGTTGACTTCCACGGCTGTAATGTCGGTCGCCCCGTGCATGAGCGCCGCGAGCACATCCCTTCCTCCTCCGGCGCCGATTATCAGCACACTCTCCAGGCGAGTGCGCGCGGCGAGCGCGAGGGGTAGCTGAATCGGATATCCGGCGAGGTCGGTCTTCCATAGAGCGTCGACGTCGCCGTCGAACCGGTACATGGGGGTACCGGAAAGACCGTCGATATAGAACCCTTTCATTCCACCGGCGCCGGAGCCGGTGACGTAGTCCGTCCGCCCGAAGGCGCTCCATCTGGACTCGCGGATCGTGACGTTCAGCTTTTCATTCTTTAAAAGTCCGTCCAGTTGCTTTTCCGCCACCGCGGCGAACGGGACCAGACCGAGGAAACCGGTGAATGAGTTGGCGAGGAGAAGCGCGCCGACACAGACCGAATAGAGGACGAACGCGCGATATCGTCTGTTCTTTTTCCGAATTGAATCGCGAGACAGAATGGACGCCGCGACCGAAAAAAGAAGAGCGACGAAGATTTGAGCGTTTATCGTTCCCAACCGAAGCAGGAGAAGCGATGCAAGCGCGCCGACGGCGGCGCCCAAAAGATCGGAAGCGTAGAGAACCCGCGAGCTTTCCGGGTAACGGTGAAAGGCCGACGCGAGAAACGCGCCTGAAATAAAGAACGGAGGAATCGAAAGCACCGCCGCGATGAAAAGTCTCTGCGCGGCGGGAAGCCGAATCAATAGAAAGGAGGTCACCACCACCGCGATCGAGGCGGCCATTGGAAGGTTTCGAAGAAGCAGGGCCTCGGATTCCGATCGATCACGCTTCCATTTGACGAAAATGCCGCCGGCGGCCAGGCCGAACACCGCGATGGAGAGCACCAAATAGGTATAATGATGAACGAAAAGAATCGAGTAGAATCGCGTCAGCGATATCTCCAGTGTCAAAACCGACCCGGCGGTCAGACCTATGGCGGCTCGGACGGCCCACGGGACGCCGCGACTCCCCGTCTCATCCGCGTGACCGGCCGGTCTCTTGCGCTTTGCAGGCGCCGACGCTTTCTTCATGTTCCCTCCATCGTGATCATCCGAAGCAGAGTCCTGTATACAAAACCCCCGGAGGGTATGCAACCCCTTCGTTCGCCTCTCCGATCTGTTCCGAACGGTTTCGGCGGTCGCGGTCGCCTGGCGGCCGCACACCATAGTCGGCGGCTCTCATAGTATATCGTCTGTGCGGAACGAACAAACGGAGTCGCATGTCGTATATGAAAACTTATGCATATAGACGAAAGAGCGATTTCGTGGCATACTCGTTCGTGAGGTGAAACGCCGAACGGGCCCGTCGTCGTCATGAATCGATCGGTCCGGGGCGGCCGGACGCGCCGGCGTCGGCTTCTAAACGAGGAAACAGCGATGACAGACAGGCACAGGGACAAGGCGATCGCCAGGCTCAGGCGCATCGAGGGCCAGGTTCGCGGCATTCAGAGAATGCTCGAAGAAGGTCGCTATTGCGTCGACATATTGACGCAAACCAGCGCCGTCGTCGCGGCCCTCCACGGCGTGGAAGACCTCGTCATGGAGAACCATCTAAACACGTGCGTGGCGGAGGCGATGAAGAGCGACGATCCCGCCGAAAAGGCCGAGAAAGTGGAAGAGGTGATGAACGTCATCACCAAATTCCGCAAACACGGATAAAACGGTCAATCATCCGTCGGCTCGTTCACCGGGCGCGGCGCGAATAAGTCGGCTTGGCCCGGGTTCTTCCGTCGTTCGCACGGGCTTCGGCAGCGTCGTGGCGAACAAAAACGATCCGAAGGCGAACAGCGCGGCGGTGCTGAACAGGACCTCCATCCCAAGACGTTCCCAGAGCAACCCGCCGGCGACGGCAATACCGATACTGATCAGATGGTTGATCGAGATCCCCGTTGAGAGTGTGGCGGTGACCTCGTCGCGATTGTCCGATATCGATTTTACGTAAACGGTTCGCGCCATTCCGGCGATAAAGAGGATCGCGTCGATCACGAACACCCCGCAAATGATGACGTACGCCACCGGTCTCGGGAATATCCGATGCGCGAAGCCGTACAGGAAGCACAGCAAAAGAAGGATCAAAGTGTCGGCGATGAGAATCTTTTTGTACCCGATGCGATCGATCAGTCTTCCGATCAGCGGACTGAGGAAGATGTTCGACAGCGACCATATCCCGTAAAGCGAAGCGATAAGTTCGGTCGGGGCGCCGTAGTTGACGATCAGCACGTAGGGCGCGAAGGTCATGAAGACCTGTTTCCGGGCGCCGAAAAAGACCTCGAGTATGTAGTATTTGGTGAACTTCTTGCGGAAATGAAGCCTCGTACGTTTGATATGTCGACCGGTGTCGCGAAGCGTGGAGGCGGCCGCGACGCCGACGGTGAGGATAGCCGCCGCGGTAAAAAACGCGACTCGGTAGACCGAGAACCTTGCCGGGTCGCCGACCGTCACCGGAAACAGCAGGAAGATAACCGGGACAAGATACTGCCCGACGACCTGGCCGATGTTCGCAAAGCTTCCGACGCCTCCGAGCGCAAGACCCTCGCGGCCGGGCCGGGCCATGTGTATCCCGATCGACGAGCGGATCGGCATCATCATGTGCTCCCCGGTGCTGAAAACGACGATCAGCAGGATCGCGGTCGGCCGGCCGGCGCCGAGAAAGCCCAATCCGATGAGTCCGGAGAACGAAACCAGCATCGCGATAAGCATGATTCGCGTCTCGGAGTAGCGATACAGCAGCCCGACGATCAGAAGCAGAAGCAGCCCCGGCAGCTCGCGCGGCAACTCGACGATGCCCCGCTCCATGCGTGAAATGTCGAGTATCTCGTGAAGGTAATTGTTGAGCACGGCCCCGTAGAGTCCGGTAACCATTCCGAAGATGAGCATGCTCACGAGAAAGTTCGTAGCGCGCGTATCGTCGTACAGTGCCTGCAGCCGCTTGAGCATCGGTCGTCCCTCCTGACGGTGAGCTTGCGATCATATCGCGTTTCGGCGACTCGGGCAAAAGCTCCCCGCGGCCGTATCGACCGATTTGTCGGTCGGCGGCCGTCGGAGTAGTATTTGTTTTTGCGAGAAACGACGTCGACCGGTGCGGTGTTCGCGAATGCGGGCCCGATCGACCGCGAAGCGACACCGCGTCGGAGATCGAGCCGCCGCCGGGGCGACGAAGATCGCTTTTTTTTAGGAGGAGATATGACGATTCGGAGTGTGGAGATGAAGCGAATGGTAATGGTGCGCATCGATCCGGGAGACGATATTCTCGCCGCGCTCGAAACTGCCGTCGAGCGCGAGGGAATCCGAAACGGGATGATCGTGAACGGTCTAGGCTCGTCGCGGTCGCACCACTATCACGTTGTGGCGAGCAACGAGATCCCTCCGGAGGAATCTTTCCCACGCGCCGAGGCGCCGCGCGACATCGTATCGTTCTCCGGGCTCATCATCGACGGGCGGGTTCACGCGCATGTGTGTCTTTCCGACGACAAACAGGCCGAGGGCGGGCACCTCGAACCGGGAACGCGGGCGCTGACGTTTGCGATTATCGCGATCGCCGACTTCGGTAACGCCGATTTTACCGATTGGGACGGAGCGAGAGAGTTGTAGCCGGCTGCTACGACCGCTCGAGCCTGAATATCGCCCGAATGCGGTCCATGTCGAACTTCGCGCCTCTGTCGTAGAAATAAATCCCGTTCTGCTCTTGCTCGACGTCGGTAAGTTGGGTGTAGCAGAAGCCGCAGACGTGAGCGGCGGAGAGAACCGCGCGAAGTTGTCCTTCGAGCCGGGCGTAGAACTCATCGAAGCTCCGGGGAGAATCACCGTAACCCCATGAAACCGAACGGTCCGTCTCGGACGACGCCGGCACGTACTCGGGATTCCATCCGATTCCACCGAACTCGTCGATGATATACGGCTGCCCGGCGTACGGCGCGTCCAGTTCCGGGAAATTGCGGAACACTCCGCCCTCCCGATCGGGGTCGAGAGCTCCGCGAAGCTCCTCCGGGTCCTGCGTGTAGTTGTGAACGGTGTACAGATCGGTCAGGTAATGAATGTATCCGCTTGCGTCGTTAACCGGTCTGGTCGGGTCGAGAGAGTGGGTGAGGTCGTAGGCGTCGATATGAACCCTGCCGTGTTGACGGGCGCCGGCATGCTGCCACGTTTCGTTGAGCGGGCTCCACGCGATGATCGAAGGATGATTACGGTCCCGCACGACAATCTCTCGCCACTCCGACAGAAAGTTCCTCGCGGCTTGCGCCGTTGAAAGATCCAAGCCCCAGCTCGAGCTTTCTCCCCAGGTGAGATAACCGAGCCTGTCGGCCCAGTAATGGAAACGTTCCTCGAAAACTTTCTGGTGGAGCCGTGCGCCGTTGAACCCTGCCGCCGACGCGAGCTCGATGTCTTTTCGCAACGCCTCGTCGCTCGGCGCGGTCCAGATGCCGTCGGGATAGTAACCTTGATCGAGGACGAGCCGTTGATAGAAGGGGCTGTTGTTGAGGTAGACCCGGTTCCCCTCGATGTGGATCTTTCGCAGCCCTGCGTAGCTTCGGACTTTATCAACGAGGGTTTCGCCGTCGTACACGGAAAATTCAACATCGTAGAGATGAGGATCTTCGGGCGCCCACGTGCGCGGACTTGCCGGCTCTACCGACACCGGCACGCCGTCGACCGCCCGCGCTTCCACCCGGGCGACGACCGTCGAGCCGCTCTTGACTTCGATCTCCAGTCGCGAGTTTCGGGCTACGCTCCGGTACCGGGGGATGAAAATCAACCGCGACGAGTCGAGGTCGGGAATGATGTGGACCGACCGCAGTCCGCGCGGGTCGACCGCCTCCAGCCAAACGGTCTGCCAGATACCGGTGGTTCGGGTGTAATGACATCCGGCCGATGCGTAGTTCCGACTCTGCTTGCCTCCCGGCTGACGCCCGCTTCGCACGTCGTCGCGCACCATCAGCACGAGATGATGCGCCGACCCGGGAGTAACCGAGTCGGTAATGTCGAAGCTGAAAGAAGAAGTGCCGCCCCAATGGCGCCCGACCGACGCGCCGTCGACGAACGCCTCGCATTCATAATCCACCGCCCCGAAATTGAGTAACACCCGCCGAGACGACCACCCGAACGGTATTTCGATGATTCGGTGGTACCACATCATCTCGATAAAGTCGGTATGACCGACACCTGAGAGTCGGCTTTCGGGACAGAACGGAACGGTGATTTCACGATCGAATCCGCGACTCAGCATGAGTTTGCGATCGATTCCGGATTTCCCGAAATCGAGCTCGCAGGTCCAGGTCCCGTTTAGATTGATCCACGGCTCCCTCCGGAATTGCGGCCGTGGGTACTCCGGTCTCGGCGTCATGGTCTTCCTCCTGATGTGATCGTACAGTCGACGGCGAATCGTAGTGGATGTAGAGACGCTCGTCAAAGCGTCCTTGGTTTCTTGACACGCGCGCGGTCCGTCCGAACACTGGAATCAGGCGCCGCCGCCCTCGATACGGAGAACGATATGACTCGGCCCGCACCCTGAAAGAAGGGAGGACGATCGGACACGCCCCCCGGCTGTTCGGTCAAGCGGTGCCACGTCCGCCCATTCGAGGCCTGCGTGTCTTATACTGAAAGGCGGAGGAAACGGACATGCCTATACGATCACGCATGCCGATCGCGGTCATGTCGATTACGTTGTCCCTTGCGGCGGTCGCCGGGTTCGGCGACGCATTCGACGAACGGGTCGCCGAGCGCGAACTCCTCGTCGAGCGGACCATTGAAGCGCGCGGCGTAAGCGACCCCGACGTGCTGCGGGCGATGCGGCGGGTTCCCCGGCACGCCTTCATTCCGGAAAGGCAGTCGCGGAACGCGTATCAGGATTATCCGTTGCCCATCGGCCATGGGCAGACGATCTCGCAACCGTATATCGTCGCGTACATGACCGAGGTTCTCGAGATAGAGGAGGGCGAATCGGTTCTCGAGATCGGTACGGGCAGCGGCTATCAAGCGGCGGTGCTTGCCGAGATCACTTCGCGGGTCTACAGCGTGGAAATCATCCCCGAGCTTGCCGAATCGGCGCGACGGAATCTCGACGCCCTCGGCTACACCCACGTCATGACCAAACAGGGCGACGGTTACTACGGTTGGTCGGAGTATGCACCGTACGACGCGATCATCGTCACTGCGGCCGCCGACCACGTGCCGCCGCGGTTGATCGCGCAGCTCGGGCCGGGCGGTGTCATGATCATCCCGGTGGGGACTCCACAGGGGATTCAGACGCTCATCCGCATTCGGAAACTCGACGACGGCACGGTCGAGCGGGACGGGCTTATGTACGTCCGATTCGTGCCCTTTACGCGGGAAAGGGAGTGAGCGGCCGGCGCCCCGACGCTATCGCCTGAGCGGGTCGGTCTCTCGACGCATCGTTCCGGTCTCGATCACTTCGATCGTTTTGAAGGTTCCGTACTTGCGGGCCTTGAGAAACCCGTCCCACGCGGCCTCGGCGAGCCGCCCTTCGTTTCGGAGGTCCATCAGCCATTGGTGAGTAAAACGCGGGTCTTCCTGCGGTATACCGGCCTGAATCTCGAGGAGCCACCGTCTGTTGTACTCTTCCTGGCTCCCGATGGTCGGCGCCATGATGATCGGGATGCCGAGGCCGCTCATAAACGAGAGTTCGCTCGGCTTCGTCCACAGGACGTCGGTGGCCCTGAGTAGCTCGGCGAAGGCATGGAAGTATTCGGACTTCTCCTCGCGGAAGAGCACCGAAACCCCGTCCGCATTCGGGAGAATCTCTTTGCGCGCCTCTTCGAAGTAGTCGCGCACTTCCGGTCGGACGCCGGCGACGAGGTTGAGCGTTACCGACCCGTCGGCAATGAGCGATCGCAAGCTCTCAAGAACGGTGCGGCCGATTTCCTTCTGCGCGCCGGCGCCGCCCACGGCAAAGGTGATCGCGACAGGATCGCTGGGCGCCGACCGGGCCGCACGGCAGACCCGCGCGCCGAGAAAGTGCTGGACGTTTCGCTCGTGAAGCGGCCAGAATCGGTTTTCGGGATCGAGGCGATTAAGGCGATGCGCCATGTCGTGCTTGAGGACGTCCAGGTCCGGGCCGCCGGTCGCCTCTCCGGGCATCGGAAACCCGGTCAGGTAGATCCTGTCGTCGGGAACACCGTAGCTTCTGAGCCTCATGACCGCTCGCCCGCAGGGCGCGAGATAGTTGATACGACTCTTTCTCGGTTCCACGGCGACCCATGCCCGGCTTATCTCGGCGTCGCAGACGATGCAGTAGATTCTCGGGTAGCCCGCCTTGTCGGCGGCGAGAGCAGGAACCGGATAGGAGGTGAGAAGGGGAAAAGGTTCGGCGCGAATCGCCTCGATCATGCCGGCGCCCATCCCACGGTCGATGAGACGATCGATCAGTTTCACCTGGGGCGACGGGTTCGCCATGTTCCGAAACGGGTAGAACGGCGGTATGTTTTGAAACGTGTCGAGGACGCCGAACAACGGTTTTCCTACCAGCGGAACGTTGCGGATCCGGGAGAGAAACTCATAGCCGCGGCGAAGGTTTCTCCACAGTTTCGCTTCCTGTGGATCGGCGCCCACCGGCTGGATGCCGTCGTGGGCGATCGACCGGAACGGATAGACCGCCCGTTGATGTCCCAGCCCCATATCTACCGAAAAAACCCATGCTTCGGCCCGCTGTTCCGCCTCGGCGACGTTCGTTTTTCTCATACCGAGTGAGCATTATCGACGCCGGCCGGGCTGTCAAGGCTGCGTGGGATCGCGCGGCGATTCCCTGCGAACGGCGGAGGACCGGTGGTGAATGCATACGCTGCGCGTGACGACGATGCTTCGGTATTCTCGTTGAAGAGGTCCTTTTCTTTCCATTTCAGCTCCGCTTCTCATAACCCGCTGCGAAACGATTCGACTCGTCCGAACGTAAGATAATTGGCGTCATGAGCGCGATGTGCTCCGCCGAGCTCGTCGTCATAGGCGGTACGCGAAACGTAGACGATATCGTCGCCGTCGAAATCCCAGTCGACGTACTGGAACGCGTGATTGACGGGATCCGCGTGGCGAATCAGCTCACGCGCCATTCGCCAGTTCCTCAAGTCCGTCGATACCGAGAGCGACAGTGCATTTCGATAGAGATTCGGAGAATTCTGCGGATTCACCAATGCGAGATATTTCAACGTTTTCGGGTCCCGCTTAATCGTGAATTTCGCGCCGCCACCCGGGAATCGGACCTTGTCGTCCTCCGTCGAATGGAACAATTGCTTCCCGTTCGCCGATACATGCACGATTGCGGCAGGTTCGTCCTCCTCGCCGAAGCCTTCCTTCGGTCTGTTGCAATCATTTGTGCGAAGAACGTCCACGACCTCCCCATCCGGCGACAGCACCATATTGCCTTCTATCCACTGGTAGTCGGGCCAGGTTTCTATCTGTTCGCTTCGGGTCCAGGAGGTGCGATCGAGCAAATCGGAGTCGATCGGAGCGGAGATAACAAACACCCTCCATGTTTTTCGATCAGCTTCGGGGGCGTACTCGAAGCCCTTCCATATGCGACCAGAATGCACCAGCAGCGCCGTCGGCGCCGTGTGATACCCATCTTCGTCGGACAAAAGGCCGTCGCCGGGGCCGCCGGCCTCGGTCCAACGCACGCCCTCATCATCCGATCTGCGGATAACCATTTTCCCGTTTAGCCTTCCGCCACGTCTGTCGCAGTGGTCGGTGCCGATGATATAAAGTGAGCCGCAGTGAAAGAAGATCTTCGACCAGATCTGATTTCGAATGTCGGCGATACGTTCCCAGGTTTTTCCCCGGTCGACGGACCTATAGACAAAACTGTCGGAGTTCGTCGCGCCGGGGCCGAAATACGAATGAGAGGCGATGTAGTGACCCGACGGTAAGACGACGATGGACGGACACCCGACGTAGTTGCGCGTTGCAGCCGGGACGTGATGGATGATCGTTCCCGGTACTCTTTTCGTGATCTTGGGCAAAGCATTCCTCCATTCTGATGACAAAGCATACCGAAAAACTCTCGTGCCAAACAACCGCCGGCAAGAACGCAGGAGTCGCGTCTCCCAGAAGAGTATCTGAACTTCCGATCAGCGAACGCTCGTCGCGCCTTAGGCAAGATCGCCCCGCCATAGTCTTTTCGGCGGATAGAGAGGAACCCCAAAAAACTCGCCGCACCGGTCGCGAAGCAGCTTTACGTTCGGCGGCGTCACTTAAGTGAATGGACACGACGCGAGGCGCCGGTGTAAAAATGGAACAAGCGGCGCAAGGGTCGCGGGGGGAAGACGCGGGTTGCGTTTCACGCGGCGTCGGACGCTCGGGATCGGGCGTGCCCAACGGTTTCGAGAAAGGTGAATTTACACGCGCATGAATGAACAGGAGCGTCTTCTTCGAACAATACTGGGGGAATACGGTATTCGTGAGGCGGGTGTGATTCGGGCGTTGGGAGGGACCACGGCTACCTCCGTGTATGTCAATGTCGCCGGAAAGGAATACGTACTGCGTCGAAGGCCCGCAGAGTTCAGTAAAGATGCCTATATTGATTATGATCATTCACTGATCCGCTACCTGTCCAAGCACGGTTTCCCCGTGTGCCCGATCGTTTCTACGCCGGGAAACAAAAGCTGGATTGTGCACGCCGGTGAGACGTTCGAACTCGCGCAGTATGTGTCCGGGGCGCCGGTGATGGAACCGGATGAAGAGCAACTGCGGCAGTGTGGTCGGCTCCTCGCGGATTTGCATCGGCTGGGGAAGGGATTCGCGCACGGTGGGAAGAGCGATTTCGCGCGCGAAGATCATTTCAGTATTCTCGGTCCTGTTTTGAGAGATTTGCGCCGATCGGTCGCAGGACGAAACCGGCAAACGGAAGTTGAAAGACTGACAGACCTGGCGTCGTCGATCTCGAAGAGAATCGACGAGGAACTTGCGCCGCGTCTGGAGAAGTCGGTCATTCACGGTGATTATCATCCAGGCAATATCCTTTTTCACAACGGAAAGATAAGCGCCCTTCTTGATTTTTACTACTCGGCCGCGGGGCCGACGTTGAGGGACATAGGCGACGGGCTCATGTTTGTCGCTTCGCGTCGTGCTTCGCCTCTCGACGTCGACGATATTCGTTCGCTTACGCAAACGTGGAAGCCTGATGTGAACAGGATGGCCGCTTTTCTCGGCGGCTACGCCTCGGTGAGAAAGCTGCCGGACGGAATCGAACATCTCGCGACTCTCATGATATCGCGTTGGATTCAGTGCAGAGTTCGCGGTTCGAGAAAGATTCCGAAAGAAGAAAGAGTGGCTTTCGTATTCAACGGGCTGTGGGAGACGATCGACATGCTGGAGAATGTTTTTCCCGGCTCTTTCATGGCTGCGGTGCGAACCAAGTCGAGCGGCGAGTTTTCGCGAATCGGCCGACCGGAGATTGAGCGCCGTCGTCGTTCGCCCTTGCGATGCTCACGTGTCGAAGACATAATTCCCACGGAAGGAGCCGAAGATGCGTTTCGTCGTCGACATCGACTACCCCGTTGAAAAGATGGAGGATAGTCGCGCGCGACTCGAAGCAAGGCGTGAGTTTCGGTACATCGACCGCGTTCCGATCAACTATTGTGTTGTGCCGCGGTACTTTATGGAGGAGTTCGGTCTCCCGTACCTCGATTATTTCTCGGACGTCGAGACGCAGTTCTCGTTGCAGCTTCAGTTCGCCAAATATCATATAGAACACATTCCCTCCGATTTCTGCACGCGTCCGGTCGTGACGGTTCATCCTTACTTCGACAACGTCATACCGCCGAGCGGCCAGGGCGGTGAAATCGGATGGGTCGACTCGGGTCCGCCGCGGGCCGTTCCGATCGTCGACACGGTCGAAAAAATGAATGCCTTCGAGGTGGCCCGGCCGACGACGGGGTTGAGGGGAAAAGCCGTCGAGTGGTGGATGACAATGCGCAGGCTTGCGGAACAGACGCGTGTGTCCTTCGCCGGCGCGGAAGGCGCCGTCGAGGTGAGTCCGCTTTCGTTGGGAGGCTTGAGTCCACACATGATCGCAGTCGATCTTGTCGGCGAAGACTTCTACTGGTGGATGATCGAGTATCCCGAGGAATGTCACGCCTTTCTCGGCAAGATTACGAGGGGAGAGATTCTCTCCGAAGAGAACTGCCGGAAGATCGATCCGCGCCCGCGAGGCGGATATGTCCTCGCCGAGGATTCGGCGCAGATAATGTCTTCCGAACTGTTTGAGCGGTTCTGTGTTCCGTATGCAGAGGAGCTTTTCAAGCGATACGGCGATCGGGTTTCCTTCGGCCGGGCGATACATATGTGCGGAGACAGTACGCATCTTCATCACGCGCTCAAAGAGAAGCTCATTATGCAGAGTTTTGACGTGTTCGGATATCCCGTCGCGCCCGACACGGCGGCCAAGAACCTGGGGGGATCCACTCTTCTGTGGGGCAACCTGAACCCCATGCTTATGAAAGAGGGCCCGACCGCGGCCGTCCGCGAGGCTGCACTCGAGTGCATTCGGGAGATCGGGCCGTGCGGTGGTTTTATGTTGGGGGACGGGGCGAACGTGTGTCCGGGAACGCCGCTTTCGTGTTTTGAGGCGATTATGGAAACGGCGGAATCCTACGGCCTTGGCGGCGGCGGAGAACCGATCCTGCCGCGCCGAACCGACCGGGTCGCCGCGGGCATACGCAACACAGATTCTCCGTTGTGATTGACCGATGCCTTGCCGCAAGATACAATAAGCACAAATGAAAGCGTACATTCTCGCCGCGGGGTCGGGCAACAGAATATCTCCTTATGGAGAGTGCCGCCCCAAGACGTTGTTGCCCGTTGCCAATCGACCCGTGCTCGATTACCTGTGTGACGCGTTGGACACGGCCGGCGTATCGCACCTCGTCGTTGCGGCGGCCGGAGGCGCGTCGGACATCCGTCGGCGTTTGTCCGCTCGATCGCGCAGGACAGAGGCGGCCGTCGTCGACGTCGGTAGGACAAGCGGCACCGCCGTATCTCTGCTGTCGGTCATCGAAGAGGACGAGCCTGCTCTGGTCCTGTACGGCGATGTGCTGCTCGACGAGGCGGACGTCAAGGCGCTCGCGGACTCCGTATCGGCGGACCGTGCAACGCTGCTCGTTGCGCCCTTGCCGGAGGGGGAGTCTCGAGATTGGATCTCGGTTGCCGTTGATGAGGGGCGCGTCGAGGCGCTCGTGGGCCACCCGCGGGACGGCGCGTCGCACCGGGTCGCCGGCCTCGCTTTGCCGGCCGGATTCGGTTCGTGGCTCCGGGAGTGTCCGACCTATTTCCCGTCGGTGAACGTCGGGATGATGCCCCCGTCCGAGCATCATATCGAGGCCGCTGTAGAAAGCTACCGCGCGTCCGGACACACGGTGACGGCGATCGAAACAGTTTCGCCGAGCTTCGATCTGGACAAGCCGTGGCATATTATGGAGGCGAATGAGGCGTTGGTAAAACGGCTGTGCGGCTCTCTCGTATCCAATCAGCTCGCCGAAGGCGCCGTCATCGATCCGTCGGCGCACATCGACGGAAACGTTCGACTCGGCAAGGGCAGCCGTATCGGCAGGAACGTGATCATTCGCGGCAATCTGATACTCGGCGAAGATAGCCTGCTGGACGCCGGGGCTATTATCAACGGGAATGCCGTCGTCGGCAGCCGGAGTTTCGTCGGCAACGCCTGTTTCATCGAAGACGGATCGGTCGTAGGGGATGAGTGTGTGGTTAGCCACGCCGCCGAGCTGTCGGGGGTGATCTTCCGAGGAGTGTATCTTTACCATTATATGGAGATATACGGCGTCGTCGGCGAACGGACCGATATCGGCGCGGCCACGGTCTGCGGATCTCTTCGATTCGACGACGGATGCACGATTCACAGGATCAACGGGCGACGCGAGCTTCCGCGCGGTTTCGCAAACGCCACCTTCATCGGCGACTACTGCCGCACCGGCGTCAACGCCACGATCATGCCCGGGAAAAAGATCGGACCGTACAGCATTGTCGGCGCCGGAGTGGTCCTCGAAGACGATGTGCCGCCGCGGACCGGCGTGCGGGTTCGTCAGGAGCAGGAACGCTTTTCATGGGGACCGGAGCGCTACGGCTGGTGATCGAAGCGTCGGGCGGAGCCGCGGTTACATTTTGATCGCGCCGGCGGTAATGCCCTTCTGGATCTGACTTTGAAACAGGAAGTAGACGACGAACATCGGTGTTGCGATCATGGTAAGCGCCGCGAGCTTGAGTGCGTAGTTCGCCGAGTACTTGGTGGAAAACACATAAAGACTTGTGGTCAGAGGTCGCATCTTGGCCGTCTGGATCATAACGAACGGAATCATAAACTCGTTCCACACTCCGATAACGGTAAACGTCATAACCGTGGCGAGGATCGGCGTGGCCAGCGGAAGGATGATCATCCGGTAGATCGCGAAAGTCCCCGCTCCCTCCAGATGCGCGCTCTCCTCGAGGCTGGTCGGGAGCGAGTCGAAGTAGTTCTTGGTCAAAAGAATCGACAAAGGCAAAGAGATGGCCGACACCGGGAGAATGACCGACCAAAGCGTGTTAAGCAGGCCCACTTCGCGAAACAGGATGAACAATCCGACGAGAAAACTCTGCGGCGGAAGCACGAGCCCGATCAGAAAGAAAGCGTAGAGCGACTTTCGACCGGCGAAATCGAGCCGACTGAATCCGTAGGCGGCAAGCGAAGAAAAGCTCACGACGATGAGCATCGACACGGAGGTGATGATGATCGACACGATGAAATGGCGACCGAGTTCGGCCATCTTCCATGCGGTAATGTAGTTTTGAAAGTTGATCCGGGTAGGGAAGCCGAGCGGGTCCAGAAGGATCTCTCCGTTCGACCTCATGCTTGAGCTGTACATCCAGATGATGGGAATCAGATAGACGAGCAAAACGAGAATCAGAACCGCACGCGCGGTGATCAGCATGATCGTTTGCCCGGGGTTTCTAGTACTCATCGACCTCTCCGACGAACTTCTTGTTTGCGAAGTTGATGACCACCATCATGACTACTACCACCGTGGTAATGAGCATGGAAAGCGCGGATCCATAGCCGATATTTTGATGTTCGAAAAAGGTCCTGATAAGATAGGTCGGGAGAACAATCCCCGACTGTAGCGGATCCCGTCGAAGAAGGATCTGGAACAAGTCGAACCCTTTGAACCCACCGGTGGTAATGACCAGCAGGGCCAGTACGATCATGTTCTTGATAAGTGGAATCTCGATTCGGAAAAAAGAAGTCCACGGTCCGGCGCCGTCAATGCGAGCCGCGTCCGTAATGGAGTCGGGTATCCGGCTCATGCTCGCATAGAAGATGGTCATGAAGTAGCCGGCGAAAATCCATCCGGAGACTATCGATACGGAGATCATCGTGTACGGCGGACCCAGCCATATTCGCGGCGCCGCACCGACGAGTCCCAAGAGCGAATTGAGCAGCCCTCCCGACGTCGCGTACACCTGTCTCCACAACGTTCCGATGACGATGGACGGCAGAATAACAGGGGCAAAGAACACCGCTCGGAATCCCATCGATCGGGTCAACCGGCGCGCTATGCCCGCGAGGACCAACCCAACGAAGCCTTCGAGGAGAATCGTAAAGAGAATATAGAGGAAGTTATTTCTGAACGCTTTTCCCAGGACTGGATCGGTGGCGATACGAGCGAAGTGCTCGAGCGTACCGAACGAAACGACGGTAAACCGTTCCCATTTGACGAAACCGAACGCGACGGTCAGCGCGATGGGGAAGACGAGCACGGCACAGTAGAGTAGAAACGCGGGGGCGATAAACAGTAGGTGCGCATTGTTTCGCTTGGGCATTGATCGTGCGGAGACGGGGATCGGTGGTGAAACCGATCCCCGCTGGTTTTGAATCCTGGGTAAGCTAAGCGCTACTTTCGAAGATGCGCGATCTTCGCTTCGGCTTCCCGGAGAGCTTCTTCCGGAGTTGCAGTGCCTTCGAATACTCTTGCGATCGCTTCGTAGAGAGCAAAAGCCATTTCGAGATTGTATCCGGTGTCCGGAGGCGCCACGAGAGAACCGGCTTCGTTCAGACTCTGAATCATCTTGGCGACAATAGGTTCATCAACCGCGTTTGCCGACGGGCGCGTCACCATGCCTCCGCCTTCCTTTGAGTGTCTCGCCTGAGACTCGGCGCTGAACATGATGCGCATAAAGTCATATGCGAGGTCTTTGTGTTTGGTGTTAGCGTTGATCACATAGCCGGTGTTCAGCCCGAGGACCGAAGTCTGATCGCCCTTTCCGCCGGGCACCGGTGGAAGCATGAAATAGTCCAGCGTGGTCGAGCGAAAATCCTTGCCAACCAGCGCCATTTCGCCCGGGAACCAGCTACCGAGAGGCATCATGACCGACGACCCGTCGAACATTCGCACGAAGCTCTCCTCGTAACCGAGAGTGTTCATATCGGCATTGACGTAGCCTTGCTTGCCCGCCTCGTAGGCGAACTCGAGCGCCTTGACAAAATCGGGATCGTCGAGTCCGGGACCGGGCTCCAGCCCCATAATGCTCTCGGCCTTTTCGTTGCCCGCCATGCGGTAGAGCATGAGCCCGACGAAATTGCCCGCGACCCACGCGTCGGCGTTCCCCATGACGATCGGGACGCGACCCGATCGTTTGATCGTTTCGAGGACGTTCAGGAACTCATCCCACGTTTCCGGGACCGAAAGCCCCAGCTCGTCGAAGACCGCCGTGTCGTACCACATCTGCACCGTGATATCTTGATTCAGCGGCAAGCCGTACACACCGCCGTCGTATTCGAACCCCGCCCACGCCGAACTGCTGAAATCTGGGCGGAACTCGGCCGCCAAGTCGGATATCTCCATCGCGTTTCCGTCCAGATAGTGATTGCGAACCCGGTTGCCGCCCCATTCGAAAAAAATGTCCGGGGGCGTATCGCTTTGAAGTAACGACGGAAGCCCGGCGAACTGATAATCGTCGCCCGACGAGCTGTCCCATTCGACCTTTACGCCGGGATGCTCGGCTTCGAACTGGGCGATGTTGTCCTTGAAAATCGCCTCGCTGGCCGGATCGACCGTTGCCGAACCGACTCGAAAGATTATCTTCTCCTCCTTGCCCCCACCGGCAAAAACGAGCGCGACGCTGAGGAAAACCAAAACGACCAGTGAAAAACGTTTCATTGAAATCCTCCTTTTCTTTATCTGCTACGTAGTGTATCAAAGCGGCGCCTTCCAGGTCAATGCATATGTGCGCAGCAATTCCTATCCGGACATATGCCCGGTTACTCGGCAAGAAAGCTGATAACAAAAGGTTCCTGCCTATAATAGCGTTGGGGCAGCGGGAAAAGCTCCAACACCAACAGCAGTAATGCAGCGAGTCCTCGCCTACACACGAACCGAACAGCGATTCGTACCTGCTTCCGATAACGCTCGTACAGCTCTTCCATCAGCACAGCATTTCATCACAACTATGGGAATTCGCTACCTTTTTGCACGGCCGCGAGTATCCTGGGTGGTCACACGGTAGTAGGTCATGTCACCGGGTGCCACACGTCCCTTCACGGCACCAAAACAGTTTTCCCGACCGAGCGATTCTCCAAGCACGTCCAGATCGCCGATCTCGATCTCGCCGGCCATGAAACTCCTGGGATAGTTGGAACAGTGAACGCTCACGCACTTGTTCGGATCATTTTCATAGTTGCTATTCCAGTCCAGGAATCCCGAGGGAGCCCCTGACGCCGGCGTCAGGGCATACATTGAGACGGCACCGGTGAGATCCACCTCGCACGCGCTCGGCATCAGCCGCTCGCCCATCATGCTCATGGTCAGGCACGTTGCACATCCGTAGTTCTTCTGAACGGAGTCCCAGCACTGGATGCACGAGGCGTCCAGCTCGTTCTCCTCCATCCACTACTCTACGATGACGCCGAACTTCGCCTGCCGGATCACTCCGGCGGGATGAATTGTCGTCGGAATGTGACCGTACGCGTGCGCTCTTCAGTCCTCTGACCACCCGGCACACGCGAGCGAAGCGGTCAAGATCCGCGGTAAACTGGTCAGTGTCGATGTCAACGGTATGGCTGTTGGTGTCCGTGAAGGCGATGCCGTACTGCACCAGATTGTTACAGACGCTCAGCTTCCCGCAGAAGGAGTCCCGCCGTCCCTTGACATCCACACCATCTCGCCTGTCGCGCGAGGCCTGCACGAGCACGGGAACCCCCAGCTTTGCGCGAGAGATCGTCTCCACGATCCCTATCTCGTCACCGAAGTTGGGCAACAGAACAATGATCCCGTCGATTTCCTCGGAGTGCTGCCGGAAAAGGATGGCGCATTTGCGCGCATGTTCCAGTGTCTCAACCGCTCCGTGCCCGGTGGCTTCTGCCGGCGGGATCACCTGACCGTAACCAAGGTTGTCAAGCTTCGCGACAATCTGCTCGCGGGCAGTGCGTGCGTGATCCGGGCTGAAGAATCCGCGCGTCCCCACAATTACACCAAAGGTGATCTGCTTCTCTACTACTCTCATGCGCCCTTCCCCGCCTCTGTGGGCTCTGGATAGATCTTGTCCGGTTCTCTGCGCACTTTCGGACGTTGGATCAGCTCGATTGTCGTTCCAATTTGCTCTTCCGTGTCCAGATAGGCGTAGTGCCCGTCGCCATCCGGACCGAATCCGGCACCGTCCTGGGTCATTGGGAATCCTGCAGCTTCCGCCTGTGCAATTGCTTCCTGCATATCCTCAACAAGAAAGCCCAGATGGTGAATGCCGTACCCGTGTCTGTCTATGAACTCCCGGTAGACAGTATCGCCGGCGACCTGCTCGATCAATTCAATCCGCATTGAACCGAAGTGGGACAGGGCGATTCTCATCGTGTAGTGTGAGGGTTTCCCATTCCGTGTCATCCGCGGCACCAGAGGTTTGCCGTATGTGTAGAAATACCACGGGCCTATGCCGAAGAACCTGTGGTAGTTTCTCACAGTGCGGTCCAGATCCTTCACGACGAACGCAATCTGGGCCACTCCGTTCCGAAGTAACGGGAGAGGCGGTTCCTGGACCGATTGCGTGCCTGGTCCGCTCACAATGCACCTTTCTCGATGAGCCCTTCCTGCAGCTTCCGCAATTTGTACACGAAGGTCGTACGGTCCGGATTCATTGAGTCCGTCGTGATGGGGACGCCCTTCCTGACGTCCTTGAGCATCGTGCCGCCCGCTCCAATCCCGATTGGGATTGCGCCCTGTTTCACGGCATCTTCTCGCCGCACGACGATTCCATACCAATCATGCCCGCCGATTCCCTCCACCGATTGTCCTGCCTTCAGGTCTCTCTTGGCCACACAGACGACTTCAGAGACGGCAGCGTTTGTCGTGACGGTCCGCTCACCGAGAAGTACTGCTTCAGCAACGCTCTGGGGTGTTTCAAGGTCGCAGAGGTGATACGGGCGCAGTTGGAGATAGTAGGGCCCGCTGCTGTGTGTGATGAACTTCATGTCCTTGCGGATCCGAGGCTCATCGGAGTACACAATCGCGAAAACGCCGGGGGCGATCCCGCCCGTCGAATAGTCCACGCGGCCTCTGGCAGAGAAGATCCCGCCATCCGCTTTGGGGATGAACTGATTCACGAGATCGTCCAGTTCCACCTCCGGCCCGT
>JAJRYZ010000071.1 GCA_024275515.1 Spirochaetota bacterium | reverse complement strand
CTTCGAGATACCAACTGCCGTCCAATTCGTAGAAGGTCCCGTCCGGCGACCGGTTGAGACGGTACTTCTGAAGATACCCGTTGCCGTACTTTTCGGTCCAGAAATCGGTGACGTAGACGTATTCGGCGCCGAAACCGGCGACCTTGATTTTCACATGAAGCCATACCGAATGCTTATCGAAAGGGTCCTCCGAAGCATACTCGATCAGGCTCTCATCCACGCGCGGGAAGATGTTCTTCATATTCGCGAAATCGAGTAGCGCACTCAGAAACGCCTCAACGCCGATCGGGTAGACCGCGTGCACGTCCGTCTCCGACCGTATGATGTAGCTACCTTCGCCCTCCCACGATTCAACATGAAAAAAGATCTTGGCCGGATTGGCGATAAGATCCTCGAGCGAGTCGACCGGAGCGACTCCCGCGCGTGGGGCGAAGTCTCGTTCCGGGTGGGGCGATTCCGCCGCCACCCATGACGAAAGCACGAAAACGAGAAGCAACGGCGCGACGGCAAGAACGCTATTTCGGTTCATCTCGTGTTCATAGTAGACTGCTTCCGGATCAAGAGCAATTCGGAAGCGCCGATTGTACACGGCGTCGGCCTCGCCGACGTGTCGGTTTTGCGCGACACACAATAGCCGCATCGGAGGAAGCGTATGCAGCGAATAGTCAACAATCCCGATCTGGTAGTCGAAGATATGCTCCGCGGGTTCGTACGGGCGCATTCCGACATCGTCGCTCCCACATCCAATCCTCGCGTCCTCAAGTACCGCGGCGCTCCGGCGCCCGGGAAGGTCGGAATCGTTACCGGCGGTGGAAGCGGGCACAAGCCGGCGTTCGTCGGATACATCGGGAGGAATCTTGTCGACGCGGTTGCCGTGGGAGAAGTCTTTACCTCGCCGACCGCGAAGTCCTTCTACGACGCCATTCGAGCCGCCGACGGAGGTGCGGGCGTTGCAGTCCTCTACGGCAACTATTCAGGCGACAACATGAACGTGAAGATGGCGATGGAAGAGGCCGAAGACGACGGGATCGAAATAAAGCGCGTCGTCGCCAACGACGATGTTCCCAGCGCACCACGCGGTGAACGGGACAAGCGAAGGGGCGTTGCCGGCGAAGTCTTGATGTGGAAAGCCGCCGGCGCAAAGGCGGCGCTCGGCGGAACGCTCGATGAGGTAATCGCGACGGCGAAAAAAACAATAGACAACTGTAGAAGCATCGGCATCGGTCTTACACCCTGCACGATCCCCGCGGTCGGGAAGCCGAACTTCTCCATCGAACCTGGAAAGATGGAAGTGGGAATAGGTCACCACGGAGAGCCGGGAATGTACGTCGACGATCTGAAACCGGCGGCGGAGCTCGCTCGAATGAGCCTCGATGTGGTGCTTCCCGATCTACCGTTCGAGAAAGGAAACGATGTCGTCGTTCTTGTCAGCGGACTCGGCGCCACGCCGGCGATGGAACTATACATCTTTTTCGACGACGTCGCGAAGCGCCTCGATCGAAGAGGGATCTCGATCCATCGCTCGTATGTCGGCAACTACTTTACCAGTCTCGAAATGATGGGCGTCACGTTGACTCTGCTCAGACTCGATAGTGAGCTCAAAGGTTTGATCGACCTCGACGCGTACTCGACGGGTTTGCGCCAAACGGCGGTATAGAAGGGCGGAGGAACGAAAAGATGTCATCGGGGTTCAGCAACGGCGACGGCAAGATCATCGTCGAACGTATGATCGAAATCATTCACGAAAACCGCGGGTCGTTGAGCGAACTCGACGGCGCGATCGGCGACGGCGATCATGGAATCAACATGGACAAGGGTTTTTCGATGGCCGGGAGCAGGATCGCCGGCGCGGATATCGGAATGAGCGAAGCGTTGAACATTCTCGGCCGGACGCTGGTCATGGAGATCGGCGGGGCGATGGGGCCGCTCTACGGCGCGGTTTTTCGAAGCATGGCGCGCGCGAGCAAGCGCGTGGAGCTGATCGATGCGGGCGTTCTTGCCTCGATGCTCGCGCGCGCGGCCGAAGCGGTCGCCGAGCTCGGCGAAGCCGAGGTGGGCGACAAGACGATGGTCGACACTCTTGCGCCGGCGGCCGGCGCCGTCGAGACGGCCCACGCGCGCGGCGCCGGCCTACCGGAAGCGGTAGACTCGATGCTGGTCGCGGCCGAAGCGGGATGGAAATCGACGCGGGATCTTGTGGCGAAGAGAGGTCGCTCGGCGAGACTGGCGGAACGATCGAGAGGCGTGCTCGACGCCGGCGCAACAAGCTGTTACTTGTTGTTGAAATCGATGGGAGAGACCATGAAGGAGCTGTGCCGATGAAAGTGGCGATAGGATGCGATCCGAACGCGGCGGTTCTCAAACAAGAGATTATGGCGGAGCTCGAAGAGCTCGGTCACGAGGTAACCGATTTCGGATCGGACGATCCGATATACGCTAACGTCGTCATCTCCGTCGGCGAAGCGGTTGCTGCGGGCGACTATACCCGGGGCGTCGTGTTGTGCGGCACCGGCATCGGAGCGAGTATAGCGGCCAACAAAGTGCCCGGCGTCTACTGCGCGTTGGTAACCGACGTCTATCAGGCCGAACGAGCCGCGCTGAGCAACAACGCCAATCTCATTGCGTTCGGAGCTCAGGTGACCGGTGCTATGCTCGCCCGCGCGCTCATCCGCACGTGGATGCAATACGCCTACCGGCCGGGCGGACGAAGTGAGGCGAAAATACGGCGCATCGAAGAGTACGCGAAAAGGCACGAGAAATAGGTCGCGCCGGCGACGGTTGCGTGATCCCGCCGTCGCGAGCTACGCCGGCCCGAGCAGATTCTCCCACATCTGGATAATCACGTGCTGCGCCTGAGATCCGCGGCCGGAGGCGCGCGCGGCTTTGAATACTTCGTCGACGAGCGCGGTCATGGGTGTGGGAACGTTGCGACTTCTCGCGAGCGAGAGCGCGTATCCGATGTCCTTGAACAGAACGTCGACGCTTCCGCCGGGGGTGAAGTTTCTCTCGATAATGCCGGGTGCTGCGACGTCGAGCACCGCCGATCCCGCCCAACCTCCGCGGATCGCCTCGTAGAGCATTTTCAGGTCGAGCCCCATGCTCTTTCCCAGCGCGAAAGCCTCTGCGATAACCACGAAAGTCGAGCCGACGATCATGTTGTTGACCAACTTGGCGACCTCGCCGGCGCCCGTTTCGCCGACCCGGACGACCGAGGAACCGACGATCTCGAGCACGGACCGATAACGCTCGAAGACTTCGGCCGACCCGCCGACCATGATCGAAAGCGAGGCGTTGCGTGCGCCCGCTTCCCCGCCGCTTACCGGCGCGTCGAGGAAGTCGATTCCCTTCGCCGAAAAGACGTCGGCGA
This sequence comes from Spirochaetota bacterium, assembly GCA_024275515.1. Lineage (GTDB taxonomy): Bacteria > Spirochaetota > Spirochaetia > ARS1246 > ARS1246 > JAJRYZ01. The sequence continues at coordinate 30,852 of JAJRYZ010000071.1, read as the reverse complement.
TCCGCCTCGTCACGAGCGGTTCGGTCGTGCTGGTGTCCACGACCGCGCCGCCCTCGGCAAGGTTTTCCGCCAACCCGCCGGAGCCGATGCACACATCCTCGACGATCGAGGAAGAAGGCAACGAAAGGAACACGAGCTGCGAAAGTCGCGCGACCGCCGCAACCCCGTCGGCGCCGCGGACGCCTTCGATTCCGTCGATCTTCGAACGTTCGACGTCAAAGACGGACAGCCTATGATGTTTCGCCAGATGTCGGGCCATGTGTCCGCCCATTATTCCGAGTCCTATGAATCCGATTCTCATTCGTTGCTCCTATTCCTGCGGAAGGTAGATCGCGTATTCGCGCAGCTCCGCGTTGGAGGCAACGACGCCGCCCGGCGGAGCGTCGAGAAATATCGTTCCCGCCGTTCCCGATCCGTGGTCGACGACGATCCTTTCCATCGCGAACCGCGGCGCCTGCGTATCGCTCCTGAAGCAGAGGAGGTCCTTGGAACCGTCCCGGTTGCCGACGATTACGGCGGGCTCGCCGCCGAGACGCCCTGCGGAAAGCCCGTGTCCGAAGGCGAGCTCGGCCGAGAAGATCTTTTTCCACGCACCGCCGAGTCGCTTGTAAACGCTCATTTCGTTCCCGTGAAAAGGCTCGACCGTGACGAGTTCGTCTTCGCCGTCGTCGTCCAGATCGAAAAGGACGACTTCGCTTACCGGGTGATCGATTATGACGCTCACGCGCCAGGGGTCGCTCCGTGCACCGTCGGGCGCGCCTTCGACCTCGAGCGCCACGACTCCTTCATCTCCGGAGACGAGAAGAGCTTTCCGCCCGTCGAGCATACCCAGGCACAGTCCGTGGTTTCGGTGAACCGCCTCCAGAACGACTACCGGAGTCAACGCACGGTCGAGAGCGCGGTCGATTTCAAACGCGTACACGGCCCCCGGCCGCGACCAGTCGTCCCGATGCTCTTTTCCTCCACACACCGTGGCGGCCACAAGATAGTCGCCTTCCGAGGTGGAAACCGACGCGACGCGGTGAACAAACGGGAGATCTATCGCGCGACCTCCTTCCCACGCCCACCGCTCTCGAGGCGAACGTCGAACCAGATCGACGCCGGCGTTTTCGGCGCGAAAGATGGGATAGAATCGGGTGATCATAAAAAACGCGTCGTCACGCCCCGGGACCTCGGCAAACCCCATACAGCCGCCCGGCCCCTGCAAAAGGACTCGCCTCTGCAGCTCACGCCCCTCGAAAACAACCACCGGTCCTGCGCCCTCGCTCGCCGCGATAATCCGTTGATCTCCGCACAGCCGCAGAGACGCAACCGCGTATCCTTGTCGAGCGTCCGCGAGTCGCCGTTTTTCGAATCTCATCGTCGCATCCCTCGACCCGTATCGTATACGGAACTCTCCGACCTGCGAAGCGCGGGACACGCCCGATCGACTCGATTGCAGAAACGCCGACGAACCGTAGAATATCGGCATGGCTCACGCGGTTTATCCGTCGGGTGTTCGACGACCGAGCCGACGCCGAGCGGTTCGTCGGTTTCGGCCACGACTCGTGCGACCCGGGGAGACGGCGTGCGCTCATCCACCGCGGCGACGGGACGGTTATCGCGGAGCACGCGCCGACTGAAAGGAGTGACTCGTGAACGTAGCGGCCGGTTTTCGGGAACACGGCGTCGAAATAGACGACATAAGATGGTATCTCGCGCACGAGGAGGCCCTTCGGGTGCTGACCTATCGCGACAATCCGGTCGAGCTCGCCGAGCTGATCCACTCCGGCAGACTCGAAGCGGATTGGTATCGAATGGAGGAACGATTCGTCGAAGAGCTTCAAGAGAAGATCGATACGAGAATCATCGACGAGGCCGAAGTTTACAAAACGATCGGACGGATAGAGGCGGCGAAGCGATCCGGAAACCGTCGCTAGCGATCCGCATGATCCTTCTCAACGCTCTTTTCGAACGCGTGCCACGCGAGCGTCGCGCATTTGATTCGCAGAGGAAACTGAATGACACCGCCGAGCGCGGCTATGTCGCCGTGCCTCTCGAGCTCGGAAACGTCCTTCTCGCCGCGCATGACGCCGATGAACTCGCCGACCATTGCCAGCGCCTCTTCGATCCGCTTGCCTGAAAGCTGCTCGGTCATCATCGACGCCGAAGCCATGCTTATCGCGCACCCCGAACCGTCGAAGCGGATCGACTCAACCACACCGTCGTCCGAGACCACGACCGCGAGCTTGAGCGAATCCCCGCACGTCGGATTCTCGTGCACATCGGAAAGACCACTCAGATCGGCGAAGTTTCTTGGATGCTTGTAGTGGTCGAGAATTATCTCCTGGTAAAGGTCGTCGAATGTCATCGTGATTCCCCGTGCCCTGTCGGTGTCAAATAAAAAAGGACTTCGCTTTCTCGATCGCGGCGGTCAAACGATCGATCTCATCGTAGGTGGAATAGAGGTAGAAACTCGCCCTCACCGTCGCCGGCACTCCCAGCTTGCGAGTCAACGGATGCGCGCAATGGTGTCCCGGCCTGACGGCGACGCCCTCGCGGTCGAGCATTTGCGCCGCGTCGTGCGCGTGAACCCCGTCGACGGTAAAGCTGACGACCGCCTCGCGATCGTCGCCCGGCGGCGGACCGTACAACGTTACTCCCTCGATTTCAGAGAGTGCCTCGATCGCGTAGACGCACAGGTCCCGTTCGTAAGCCTGGATATCGCTCATCCCGATCGACGTGAGATAGTCGACCGCCGCGCCCAGCCCGACCGCCCCCGCGATGTTCGGTGTTCCCGCCTCGAACTTGTAGGGGATATCGTTCCACTCGGCACGATCGAGCCACACCGCGCGTATCATTTCCCCTCCGCCCATATAAGGCGGCATCGCGTCGAGAAGCTCTTCCTTGGCGTACAGAACGCCTATCCCGGTCGGTCCGCACATTTTGTGACCGGAGAAGGCAAGGAAGTCCACGTCGAGCGCAGCGACGTCTATCGGGCCGTGAGGAACGCTTTGAGCAGCGTCTATGAGGACGGGAGCGTCCCGATCGTGTGCGAATCGGATCACCGATTCGATATCGTTGAGCGTGCCGAAGACGTTCGACACATGAATCATCGAAACGAGCTTAACGCGATCGGACCAGAGTCCGGCAAGTCTGTCCAGCTCGAGCCGGCCGGAGGCATCGAAAGGCAGAAACACGAGTTCCACGCCGGTGCGCGAAGCGAGAAGTTGCCACGGGATGATGTTCGCATGATGCTCCATTTCGGTAAGGAGAACGACGTCCCCGGGTTCAAGAAACTCACCGCCCCACGAGGAGGCCACGAGGTTGATCGATTCCGTGGTTCCACGCGTAAAAACGATGCTTCGTTCCGACGGCGCCCCGATAAACGCGGCGATCTTTTTTCTTGCTTCTTCGTACCGTCTTGTCGCCTCGGTTGCCAGTCGGTGGACCGCCCGGTGAACATTGGAGTTCGCCTCTTCGTAGTAGGAACGAACCGCATCGATGACGACGGCCGGTTTGTGAGACGTGGCGGCGTTGTCGAGATAGGCGATACCCCGCCCCGTCTCTCCGCGCAAGATAGGGAAATCGTCGCGAATCGATTCAATCGACCGCGACCCGACGCATGGGACCGTCTGCGAGCGTCTTTTCATCGCGCCGTATCCTCCATTTCGACGAATATCGTTCCGTTCTCTGCGCGTACGTCGTGCGTCGAGACCGGTTTGAACGCCGGAAGGCTCCTCGCGGCGCCCGAACGTATGTCGAAACGCGAACCGTGCTTCGGGCAATAGACCTCTCCGTCCCGAATCTCGCCCTCCGACAGAAGCGAGTATTCCTGCGAGCACACGTCGTCGAGCGCATCGACTCTCGCCGCCTCGACCCATCGCCCCATCTCTACAAGCTCCTTTCGGTCAAACGTGCGACGACCGCACGCATCAGAAGCTCGTGCGTCCGCTCGTCCGCACGGCGGACGATCTCTTCGAAATATCCCTCGACGAGCGCACGCATCGCCTCATCACGGGCGAAGCCGCGGCTCATCAAGTAGAACACTTCGTTTTCGTCGACACGGCCCGTGGTCGAACCGTGGCTGCATTTCACATCGTCGGTCCGAATTTTAAGCGTAGGAATCGAATCGGCCCGGGCCCCGGGACCCAGCATCAGATTCTTGTTGGTCAGATACGCGTCGGTCTGCACGGCGGTTTTTCCGACGTCGATAAGACCTTGAAAAACCGTACGACCCGAATCGCGAACCGCCCCCTTGTAGTACGCCCGGCCGGAGGTGTGCGGCGCCCGATGGGTCTGAACCGTGCGTATGTCCATGTGCCCGTTCCCGTTCGCGAGAAATGCCCCGTCGAGACGCGCCTCGGCGCCGGCGCCGGCGAGAAGAACCTCGATGCGCGTCTTTACGAGCTCGCCTCCGAACGTCCCGGCGAAATGTCTCAGCCCCGCGTCGCGACCGAGAGCGATCGACCGGTGCTCAAACAGCGTGGTTGCGCTCCCGAGGTCGTTCATAGCCGCCACCGAAAGCCGCGCGTTCGCCGCGACCTCCGCATCGAAGCCGGCGTTGCACAGAATCCGGTCCCCGGCAGCGCTTCTCACGACCTGGACGATCGTCGCGCTCGCCCCCTCCTCGAGTACGAGGCAGATGTGCGGGTTTGTCGCCATCAAAGCGCCGGCTTCGAAGAACTCCACGACGACGGGTAATTCGACCGAGACGCCGGCGGGAATATGAATCGACGGTCCGTGACGAACCCCCGAGTAGTGCCACGCCGAGAGTCTGTTGTCGAGTCGGTCGACCGCGTTTCGAAGGAGCCGACGCATCGCCTCCTCGGCGCGGGATGAGGCGTATCGCCCGTCAAAACCGTCGGCGCCGCCGTCCACGATCACACTCACGCCGGAGTCCCGAAGAGACGCCGATATGTCGAGTTCGGTGCAGTCGCCGCATACGAAGCGAATCGTCACACCTGAGTCGACGACCACCGGTGACGGCGCGGAGGCGGCTCGTTCCGCCGAAGATTCGACCGCGTACGGCGCGAACTCATCGAAGCGGAACTCCGTCACGTCGGTTCGTCGCCATTCTTCTTCCTCGGGAGTCGGCCAGTTCATTTCTTCGTATCGTTCCTTCGCCGCGCTTTCGATCTCGTCGAGCCGGGGGAGCTCACGCGACGCGGGCGTTCGTCTGCCGCTCACCCGATCGATCCTTCCATTTCCAGTTCGATCAGCCGATTAAGCTCGACCGCGTACTCCATCGGCAACTGCTTGACGAGCGGGTCCAGGAATCCGTTGACGATCATCATCGACGCCTCCTGCTCGTTCAGTCCGCGACTCATCAGATAGTAGAGCTGATCCTCGCTGATTCGACTCACACGGGCCTCGTGTTCGACCGACACTTCGTCGGAACCGATCTCCATGTACGGATAGGTGTTGCTTTCGGAGCGATCGTCGAGGATCAGCGCGTCGCACACGACGTGGGATTTCGCGTTGCGCACGTTCTCCCCCACCTTGAGCAGTCCGCGATAGCTCGCGATTCCTCCGTCTTTGCTGATCGACTTGGAGGTGATGATCGAGGTGGTGTTATCGGCGAGATGCACCGCCTTCCCGCCGGTGTCCTGCTCCTGCCCTTTTCCTGCGAACGCGATCGAAAGGATCTCGCCGTGTGCGCCCTCGCCCATCAGATAGATCGCCGGGTATTTCATCGTCCGCTTGCTCCCGATGTTTCCGTCGACCCACTCGACCGTCGCGCCCTCATACGCCACCGCTCGTTTGGTGACCAGATTGTACACATCTCCCGACCAGTTCTGAATAGTCGAGTATCTCACCCGGGCGCCGCGTTTCGCGATTATTTCAACAACGGCGCTATGAAGCGAGTCGGTTGTGTAGACCGGCGCGGTACATCCTTCGATATAATGGATAAAGCTGTCCTCCTCGGCGATGATCAGCGTCCTCTCGAACTGACCGAAGTTCTCGGAGTTGATCCGGAAGTAGGCCTGGATCGGTATCTCCACTTTGACCCCTTTCGGCACGTACACGAACGATCCGCCGGACCAGACCGCGCTGTTGAGCGCGGCGAATTTGTTGTCGCCGAACGGTATGACCGTACCGAAGTACTCACGCACGATGTCGGGATGTTCACGAACCGCCGTCTCCGGATCGCAAAACACCACACCGAGTTCTTCGAGATCGTTGCGAATATTGTGATAAACGACCTCCGAATCGTACTGGGCGCCCACTCCCGAGAGAAACTTACGTTCGGCTTCGGGGATGCCGATCCGTTCGAATGTCTCTTTGATATCGTCGGGGACCTCATCCCACGATCGCTGCTGCTCCTCGACCGGTTTGGCGTAGTAGTAGATGCCGTCGAAATCGATGTCCCCTATGTCGGCGCCCCAATTCGGCATCTGTTTGCGACGAAAGGCCTCGAGCGAACGAAGACGGTATCGCCGCATCCATTCGGGCTCATCCTTGTGCGCCGAAATCGCGCATACCACCGCCTCGCTCAAGCCTTTCGGCGTCTTGAAGACCGACTTATCGGGAAACGCGAAACCGTACTTGTAGTCGTCTATGTCAACCTGTCGTCGAGTGTTCATGCTCCTCCTCCCCGACGGCGTACCGTTCTTTGACCCAGTCGTAACCCTTCTTTTCAAGCTGCTCCACCAGCTCGCCGCCGCCCGAAACGACGATTCGGCCGCGGTAGAGGATGTGGACCTGATCGGGCCGGATATAATCGAGTATCCGTTGATAGTGAGTAATGACGAGCGCGCAGAATCCGTCGCCGATGAGCTTGTTGACGCCCTTTGCCACGGTCTTCAACGCATCGATATCGAGCCCCGAATCCGTCTCGTCAAGAACCGCGAAACGAGGGCGAAGCATAAGCATCTGCAGGATTTCCATTCGCTTCTTCTCGCCCCCCGAGAATCCTTCGTTCAGATACCGGTTTATGAACTGCCGGTCGATGCCGAGAAACTCCATATTCGCCTTGAGGTCGGCGACGTACCGCGACAGATTAACGTGGTCGTTCTCGGCATAGATGTGTTCGGTGGCGCGTTTCAAGAACTTCCCGATCGTGATTCCGGACACTTCCACCGGATACTGGAAAGCGAGAAAAAGCCCGCGGCGCGCTCGCTCGTTGGTCGGAAGATCGAGAATACTCTCCCCGTCGAGAAGCGCCTCGCCGGCGGTTACCTCGTAGTCGGGATGCCCGAGCAGCACGTTGGCGAGGGTGCTTTTGCCCGAACCGTTGGGACCCATCAGTGCGTGCGTCTCTCCGGTGCTTATCGTCAGATCAACGCCTTCGAGTATCGGCTTACCCTTCACCGTAGCGTGAAGATTCCTTATTTCAAGTTGCATTCACCTCTCCTATATCGGATAACCAAGGGCGATCTTAGCCTCGTCGGACATACGCGCGGGCCCCCACGGCGGAGACCATACGAGTGTAGCGACCACCGGTACGCCGGCCGCTTCGCGGAGCGTTTCGACGATTCGCCGCCGGATGTCGTCGCCGGCGGGACATCCGGACGTGGTCAGAGTAAAATCGACCTCCACTCGGTCGTCGACCCGCTCCACGCGATAGACGAGCCCCAGATCGACGATATTTATCATCAATTCAGGGTCCTCCACCGCTTTGAGCGCATCGAGCAGATCGTTCCGGTTCACCACGGCGTCTCCCTCCTGAATCACGTCGGCCCTGAAAGGCGTGAGGCGGTGCGGCCGAAGTCGTCGAGCGTCATCGAGTTGATCGTTCGATCCCATATCGATTGAACGGTGCGGATACTTCTTTTGATGTTGCACACCTCCGCCTGGAAGCAATCCTCATCGTCCAGGCACCGCGCGACGTGCCTCGGTCCTTGGACTGCGGTCATCACCTCGCCGAGCGTTATTTCACCACCCGGTCGCCGCAGGCGGTATCCGCCGTGAGCACCTTTCACCGAATCGGCAATGCCTCTCGCCACAAGTCTCTGTAGAATTTTACTGAGCAACTCGTGGGGAATGTGGAACCTCTTGGCAAGATCGCGAGCGCTTGAGAGCCCGTCGGAATCGCTCATCGCCATCAAACTGATCAGCGCATACTCGATCTCTTTGCTGAAACGCATCAGGAACCCCGCAGCACGCCAAATAGGACCATTTTCCTCGTATTTAGATTACTCATTGAGGTCGGAAGTGTCAACCCGGCTCGCGCCGATTATCACCCGTCGTCCCGTCGTCCCGTCGTCCCGTCGTCCCGTCGTCCCGTCGTCGGCCGGTCGGTCGCCCGGTGACGGACCTCGCCGCGGTCGTTACAGTCGGGAAACGGCCGACCGAATCGCTTCCAACCGCGCCCGGACGCGCCTTTTCGCCTCGTCAAGCGACGCTGTGGGATCCTCCCAACACGACGCATAGAACTTGACCTTGGGTTCGGTTCCCGACGGCCGAACGGTGAAAATCGCGCCGGGGAGCTTGAACTGAACGACGTCCGAGCGAGGCAGGTCGATCGTCCCGGGAACGCGCGTTCCGCTTCGGAAGACCGAACCGTCCCTGTAGTCGAGAAACTCGACGACCGGCAGCCCGGCGAACTCGGTCGGGACGCGTGTTCGCAGCCCCTCCATAAGCGTCCTCGTCTTTTCGGCTCCCGAGGGTCCCTCGAATCTTCGCGACTCGAGCATCTCCTCGAAGTAGCCAAAGCGGGCGTACAACTCTTCGAGATAGTCGAGGAGCGAAGCGCCTTTGGACCTGCAGTAGAGAGCCATCTCGGCGGTAACCGCGGCGGTCGAAACGCCGTCTTTGTCGCGCACCTCGGTCTCGACCAGATAGCCGTAGCTCTCCTCGGCTCCGAAGACGTAGTGCTCTCCGCTGCGTTCGAACTCGCGTATCTTTTCGCCGATGTATTTGAACCCCGTCAGCACGTCGTAGACGCGGACGCCGTGCGATTCGCCGATTCGCCGGAGAAGCTCGGTCGTTACGATCGTCTTAACGAGCGCCGGTCTCCGCGGCATCGTACCGAACTCTTCGTGAGTTCGAAGCACATAATCGGCGAGAAGTGATCCGAGCTGGTTGCCGGTTATCAGCCTGTAGCCTGAGTCGGCGTCGCGAACGGCGATCCCGAGTCTGTCGGCGTCCGGATCGGTTCCCATAACCAGGTCCGCTCCCACCTCCGCAGCCAGATCGATGGCCATCTGCAGAGCCTTCCCCTCCTCGGGGTTGGGCGATTCGACGGTGGGAAACTCGCCGTCCGGGGTTCTCTGCTCCGGCACAACGGTGCACGGGATTCCGAGATCCTTGAAGAGCCGCTCGACCGGCACGGCACCCGTCCCGTGGAGCGGCGTATAGACGATCGAAAAACTTCCCGAGCGTGGTTCGAGAGCCTCGGTCCGCCGAAGGTAACGTTTGACCATCGCGAGAAAGGACGAATCGATACTCTCCCCGATCCGTTCGTACAATCCGGCGGGTTCCGCCTCCTCCCGGCCGATCGACCGTACTTTTCCCGATACGCGGCGGACTTGCTCGATGATACCGAGGTCATGAGGATGCACCACCTGAGCGCCGTCGTTCCAGTAGACTTTGTATCCATTGTACTCGGGCGGGTTGTGGCTGGCGGTAACCACAATGCCGGCATCGGCGCCGAGGAAACGTACGGCGAAGGAGAGCTCGGGAGTGGGGCGAAGCGATTCGAAAACGTACGCTTTTATCCCTTCTGCGGCGCACACCAACGCCGCCGCATCGGCGAACTCGGGAGAGAAACGTCTGGAGTCGTAGGCGATCACGATGCTCCCGGGCTCGTTCTTCCCTTGCATTCTCATGTAACGAACCAGTCCGAGCGTGGCCCTTCGCACGGTGTAAGGGTTCATCCTGTTGAAACCGGCGCCGATAACCCCGCGCAGGCCGCCGGTGCCGAACTCGAGATCTTTGTAGAAGCGGTCTTCCAGCTCCGCCCGGTTCCCCTCGTCGAGAAGCCGTTGCATTTCGGCGCGGAACTCCGGGTGTTCTTCAAGCTCGATATACCGGCGCGCCTCATCTTCGTACGATCGAATCTCCATGGTGCCCTCCGCCTCCATTCTACCTGCACGTACCGCGGTTGCTCCAGAGCGGCGTCCCGGGGGAGGTGTTGTTGAACAATCGACGATGAGTCGGCTACGATCTCCCCACGCGGCGCCGTGTCCGGTCGACGTGAGCGCCCGGAGTATTCCCGCACGCGCAGGAGGAGGCGCCGGTGTCCGGAACCCGGAGGCGTCGATCGTTCGATGTTCTGTTTCTCGAACCGTTCTACGGAGGCTCTCATCGCTCATTCGCCGACGGGTTGAAGGAACATTCGGCGCATCGAATCGATCTGAAGACGATGCCGGCCCGATTCTGGAAGTGGCGCATGAGGGGCGCGGCCTTGCACTACTTCGACCGGATCGCGCGGCCGGAGCGCTACGATGCTTTGATATGCACCGACATGATGAGCGTTGCCGATCTCGCCGGTCTCTGGAGGAACCGCATGCCGCCGGTCATCCTCTACTTTCACGAAAACCAACTCTCCTATCCGGTTCCGTCCGGAGAGCGGATCGACTATCACTTCGCCTTTACGAATCTGACGGGCGCTCTGGTTTCCGATCGGGTCGTTTTCAATTCGAACTTCCATATGGAGAGCTTCTTCTCTTCGGCGACGCGCTTTCTCAGGCGACTGCCGGAGTTTCGTCCCGCGTGGACGGTCGACGCAATTCGAGCGAAAAGCCGGGTGATCTATCCGGGATGCCGACTTCCGGCGGCGCCGCACTCCAAAGACGCGACCCCGCTCGTGATTTGGAACCACCGGTGGGAGTTCGACAAATCGCCTGAAGTGTTTTTCGACGCCGTCGACCGGATCGCGTCCGGAGGAGCGGACTTTCGGTTGGCTCTGCTCGGCGAGAACTTTCAGGCGGTTCCCAAGCCGTTTCTCGACGCACGCCGCCGATTCGCCGACCGCATCGTTCGCTACGGATACGTCGAGGATCGGACGGAGTATTGCGATTGGCTGCGGCGCGGCTGGGTCGTAGTTTCGACCGCGATACAAGAGAACTTCGGCATATCGGTTGTGGAAGCCGTCGGCGCGGGATGCCGTCCGCTGCTCCCCAATCGTCTCTCGTACCCGGAAATCATTCCCGAAAGCCGACACGATTCGGTGCTCTATGAAAACACCGACGAACTCACCGGAATGCTCGAATCGATTCTTACCGCGCCCGCGCCTCCCGATGTCGAAGAGCTGCGTCGCCACGTGGCGCGCTTTTCGTGGGAGGAGGTGATCGAATCGTACGACGCGCTGATTGACGAGGTCGCCCGATGAGCCGCTCCACCGGCGAGACGGCATTCGACGGGTTCTATCGGGCGCTTTTCGGAGGGAGGTGGCCCGCGCTCAAACGGGCTCTGCAGTCCGATCCGCGTTACACCGCCGTCGAGTATCCCGGACGCCCGGCGTACTATCTTGACGAGGCGTCGATGCTCGCCGCCGAGGCCGCGCGGGTGGTTCCCGGACTGGAAGTTCTCGACCTCTGCGCCGCGCCGGGCGGCAAGTCGCTCGTTCTTGCCGGCCGACTCGCCGGTTCCGGATCGCTCGTCGCCAATGAACGTTCGAGGGCTCGCAGAGAGCGTCTTCGCAGAGTGCTCGACGCTCATCTGCCGGAGAAGCTGAAGAGTGTCGTTCGCGTCACCGGACACGACGCGCGACGCTGGCTGCTGCATGAAGTCGAAGCCTACGATACGATACTCCTCGACGCTCCGTGTTCGGCCGAGCGTCATCTTCTCGCGCGCCCGAGAGAGCTCGCAAAGTGGACTCCGAGCAGAACAAAGCGGCTCGCCGCGCAGAGCTACTGCATGCTGGCCTCCGCGCTCGAAGTCGTCCGCCCCGGCGGCCTCATCCTCTACTGCACATGCACCGTTTCGCCGACGGAGAACGACGAAGTGATCGGGCGTCTCCTGCACCGGAGGAGCGGGCGCGTCGAAGTACTTCGCCCGCAACTCGATACGGGCGAACCGACGAGGTGGGGAGTACGGATTCTCCCCGACGTCTCCGACGGACACGGTCCCCTCTACGTCGGCCTGCTCAGGAGGTGCGGTTCTCGTTTCGTTCGGCCGAATTGAAAACCGTCGGTCGGGACCGACGAATCGCCACGAAAAAGTCTCGTGTGGGTACTGCCGCCGATTGCAGGAAATCGCGCCCGCCTGTAGTATGGCGCCCTGAGCCTATGATCACCAAAACGCTCATCGTCACCACACTGATTACACTCACGCCCATTTTCGAGCTTCGCGGCGGCATTCCATACGCCGTCGGTCGGGGGGTCCCCGTCGCGGCGGCTTATCTGCTCGCGGTCGTCGTCAACGCCGCGGTAGGTCCTCTCGTGTTCATCTTCCTCGGCTCGATCCACCGCTTTCTGCTTCGTCTTACGCTCTACCAACGGCTCTTTGCCCGTCTGCGTGATCGAACCCGCAGCAAAGTAGAGACGAAAGTGGGTAAATACGGATACCTCGGTCTCGCGCTCTTCGTCGCCGTTCCGCTTCCGGTGACCGGCGCGTACACCGGCGCGCTCGGCGCGTGGGTCCTCGGTCTCGACCCGAAACGATCGTGCCTCGCGGTCGCCGCCGGCGTACTCGTCGCGGGTCTCGTCGTCTCGGTCGTCACTATGCTGGGCGTCGAGGCGCTGTCGATCTTCGTGAAAAGCGTCGCCGATTGAGATGCCGAAACGGGAACCGAAGCCCTTCGATTCGTTGACGGGGAAGCTAAATGGTCGGCAGCGCGCGGCCGTTGAGACGACCACGGGGCCGCTTCTGATCATAGCCGGTGCAGGATCGGGCAAGACCCGAGTGATCACGCAACGCATCGCACGACTGCTGGCCGAAGGCGTCGCCGGAAAGACTATTCTCGCGCTCACCTTTACCAACAAGGCGGCGAAGGAAATGCGCGAACGCGTGCGTCTGCTCTCCGACCCGACGAGATCGGCGCCGCCCATTTCGACTTTCCATTCTTTCGGCGTGCAGATTTTGAGGGAATGGATCACGCTACTCGGTTTTGGTCGGGATTTTTCGATCTACGACCAGATCGACAAGATGTCGCTCCTCAAAGAAATCGCGCGCGAAGTTCTCGGCGCAAGGAACGATGTGGACCTCTACTCGTGCGCGCAGACGATATCCGCCGTCAAGACCGGCAGGACCGAATGGAACGCAGAAAACGATCTCTACCGACCGGTCGCCGACGTCTACCGTGAACATTTGCGCGCCTATAACGCCGTCGATTTCGACGATTTGATTGTTCTACCGCTCGAGCTTTTCGAACGTCATTCACAGGTCCTCGACGCACTTCGCGAACGATATCGTTACGTCATGGTCGACGAGTTTCAGGACACCTCGACGGCTCAGTACAGAATCGTTGAAGCCGTCGCTCGGAAGCATCGCAACCTGTGCGTGGTCGGAGACGATGATCAATCGATCTACTCATGGCGAGGGGCAAGTTCGCTTAACATGGCGTATTTCGAGCGCGATTTCCCCGAGCGTCGCGAAATCAAGCTTGAGCAGAACTACAGGTCCGCCCACGACATACTTCGCGCGGCGAACAGCGTGATCGCACACAACCGGAATCGGAAGCAAAAAGAGCTCTGGACCGGGCTGCGCGCCGACCGTTGCATAGAGGTATTTTTCCCGGCCGACGAATATGAGGAAGCGCGGTTCATCGCGCGGACCGTTCGGGCCATCGCGGGTCGGGGCGGCGTCCGCCTCGACAAGTTCGGCATACTCGTTCGCACCAACTCGCTCATAGCTCCCATCGAGGAGGCGTTGCTTGGAGAAAACATCGCCTATCGGGTCTCGGGAGGAACGAGCTTCTTTCAACGCAAAGAGATCAAGGACATCATCGCCTACCTCAAGCTCATCGCCAATCCCGACGACAACGTTAGTCTGCTTCGTGTCGTCAACACACCGCGACGCGGCATCGGACGTAAGACGGTGCAGATGCTTCGCGAGCTCTCCGCCGAACGACGCGAGTCGCTCTACTCGACCATACAGGCGCTCATTCACGCCGAAGACGGCCGTGTGAGCTTCAAAACGCGCGAACGACTGGAAGAGTTCGTCGGAATCATCGAGCCGTATCGCGCCGAGTTCCTCGCGCCGAGAAAACTCGCCGAAAAGCTCGGCCGTCTCATCGACGATCTGAACATCCGGGGACACATCGTTTCGGAGCATCCGGACAACGAACGGCCGGCGCGGCTCAAGTTTCGCTCGGTTATGCGGTTCGTCGATATGATGAGCGCGTGGGAGAACGATCCGGACGTCGTTGCGCCGACGCTTTTCGATTTTCTCGCGCGGATTGCACTCGTCAATCGAGACGACAATCAGGAGGAATCCGACCGGCGGAGCGTTCACCTCATGACGATTCACGCGGCAAAAGGACTCGAGTTCGACGTCGTGTTCCTCGCCGGAGTGGAGGACGGTCTCATTCCGCACGCGCGCGCGTTGGAGGAAGACGAATCGAACATCGAAGAGGAGCGAAGACTCTTCTACGTCGCGATTACCAGAGCCAAACGGAAGCTTCTGCTTTCGGCGTGTCGGACTCGAAGGGTCATGCGCGAGGTTCAGGAACGAGCGGCGTCGCCGTTTCTCGATGAGATACCCGACGAGCTCATCCACGTCCACGAACCCGATGAACCCGTCGAACAGCGGGACGCGGGCTCCTTTTTCGATCAAATCCGCGCGCGTTTGGGATTAGGTCGAAGCGATTGTCGAAAGCGCTCGCCGACTCCTTGCGTTTACCGATCCAGAATGATTATTTCGACGCGCCGATTCTTCGCCCGGTTCTCTTCGGAGTCGTTCGGCGCCACCGGTTCGCTTCCTCCTTTCCCGGTGTAGATGAACTTCTCCGCCGAGATCCCGCGCTCGACGAGTTCATCGATCACCGTTTTCGCCCGCTCCACCGACAGCGACAACTGGCTTTCGACTGTCCCGACATCCGCGGTGTGTCCCACGACCAAAAAACTTCTGTCCGGAATCGTATTCAGCGCCTCGTACAGCGTGTCCAGCCGTCCTCGCTCGTCGGGCAGCATCTCGGGCGAATCGGGAACGAAGTGAATGCTCCCAAGTGTAATCGCGACGCCTATTGGCCTATCCTCGACCGCGACCTCGCTCACTCCATCGGACTCGAGCGTCTCGCGCACCGCCTCGACGGTCCGCCGGCGATCCAGAGGCGCGGCGTTGCGGAACCATGTGAGGATGAACCCTTGATAAGTGACCGAGCGACCGTCCGCGAAGCGGTACTGCTCATCGACCTGCGTACGAACGAACACGCGCCCGGAACCGTCGGCGTAGAGCACAATCTGCGCCACATGGCTTCCGGAGACGGCAAGAAGGTCGGCGTCTCCGGCGCCGACCGGATCGTCTCCGGCCCGGTACCTCAAAGCGTAGCGAGCCCGCACCAAGTAGACCTCGGCGCCGTCGTACACGCCCGTTCCGTCGTACCGATACTCGGACAGGAAGCGTACCCGCGTCAGCTTGCCGCTGAGCGTCGGATCGACGAGCCTTTCTCCGACGGCCAACCATTTCTCTCCGACCGCTATTTTCGCAGAGGGAATCGACGGGAAACCGCGAATCCGAGGGTATCCGGCGTCGTCGCCGAGCGCGAAGACACCCGAACGTCCGATAATGAGCGACGCAGCCCGACGGTCGCCCACCCGTCGCGCCGAGGCGCCGCGCATGCTCAGATCCTCGAGCACGTAGAAGCTCCCGTCGTAACGGACCGCGTCGTCGGTCTCGCCGTTCCGCGCAAGCAGGCCACGATACTCGCGGTATACGTACCCCGCGTATTGTCCGTCGACGCGCCGGCGAAGGTTTTCTTTTTCGACGATCTCGAACCGCTCCGTTCCCCCCGTTCCGGGAAGTAAGATCGGTTCATCTTGTGCCGGCGCCGGTGAGGCGGCGCACAGTAGCGCCACCGCCGCCGTGGAACGTAGAAAGGCCCTTCGACGGACGTCGAAGGGCCTTGAAACACTCACCCGGAACCGAGGCTCACCACACGTCGGCCATGTCGTCGGGATCCCGACTTTCCTGTGCGAAGAGATCGGTCCATGCGCGCATGTCGTCGAAATAGATATAATAGGTTCCAAACGCCTCGAGCGGATCGGTTTCGATGATAAACCCGATTACCTTGATTCCCATCCGATCGTTATAGTGAAAATCGCGCTGTTTGACCGAAGGAGGCACCGCCACGGTCAGCTTTCTCCACCCCGAGAAATTCAGTGTTCCCATCGTGAGCTCGGCGCGGTTTCCGAAAAAGTCCTCGATCACGAGCTTCAGGACGTGTTTCATGTTCCGTCCGACAACCCAGACCGACAGCGTCTTGGTGATTCCCTCTACCGGCAACGGCCGCACCGGGTAGAGCGAGAAAGTATTGAGTCCGCGTTTGTAGTACTGGACCTTCATGCCGAGAACGTATTGGTCGACCTCCGTGATGCCGACTTCCTGCTCCCCGACCAACGGCTCCTTGTCAAGCGGCCCGCCCGGGAGCCTTCTGAGCGTCGTCACGCCCTGGTCCCGCGGCATGGTGCTGTACCAGAAACCGGCGTCTTCGAACTTGGTGACCGAAATCTCGCGAAGATTCTGCTGGGCCGTGTCGACGCCTATCTCTTCAGCGTTCGGCTCGCCGATTCCGGTGAGTTGCCCGTAGGAGAGCGAGACCGCGACGATCAGCAGCAGCAACGTCGTAATCGTGGTTTTCCTGTTCATCCGTCTACCTTCCCTC
The DNA here is from genome assembly GCA_024275515.1 of Spirochaetota bacterium. Classification (GTDB taxonomy): domain Bacteria; phylum Spirochaetota; class Spirochaetia; order ARS1246; family ARS1246; genus JAJRYZ01. Next base: position 14,162 of record JAJRYZ010000071.1, on the reverse strand, counting down.
CGCATTCGACCAGATTTCCTGCACTTTCTGCGGATTGGCCAAATCGTCGCCGTCGAAGCGTGTCACGAATGTGTCGGTGAGTATCTTGATATTGTCCAGATACACGTTGAACCCGGAGACGTTCTCGGCCGGCTTCGTCCACAGCACGACCTTGATCAACTCCAGCGTCTTGATGAATCCTCCCTCGGTGACGTATCCGCCCGCTTGCGGGATGTAGGTGGGGATCGGGGTTCTCAGATTCTTCCACCCGACGAATTTGATACCCCCCAGTTGAAGAACGTGAACTCGCCCCGTGTAGTCACGAAGGTGGACCTCAAGGTAGTAGTCGTAGTTGGACCCCCAGACCCACAGGTCGAGCTCCTTAACGCGTCCGGGAAGCTCGATCGGCGCCGGCTCGAGTTCGCCGTTCTGATTCTCGGCAACCGGAATAAACTCCAAATAGTTGTAGCCTTGTTTGACGAAAGCGGCTTTGGCCCCGAGAACACGCAGGTCGAGGCCTTCCGAGTTTCGTCCGTAGACCGCTTCAGGCCAGGCCGGCGCATAAGTCATCAATGGATAGCCCTCGGCGATGAATTTACTCCCCTGCACAATCCACTGTTGCTCGTCCGGATTGTCGAATGACGCGATGATTCGCGATTCGAGGGTCTGCACAACCTCGTCCGAAAACGCTGCGTGCACGGACATGAGCAGGAATGCTAGGCAGATGAGGAGCGGAACGCCTCGTTTCATTCTTAACTCCTTGTAGATTACTAAGTTACGCTCATCCTGACTGTAGGCAATTATATTTCCATCGTATTCCTTTGTCAAACCCTTTTCCTCTTCGCGAGGCGACTCGCGAAGTCGCCGAAAGCCCGCCGTTGTCGCCACGATCCGTCGGCGGAGCCGTCAGGATCGCGGAAAACATCGACGCGGCCGATGCACCGTGTGGCCGTATTTCGAACTCCCGTTGCAACGCCGAAGCGTCGGAGCCGGCGTTTCGTCGCCGCACGGAGCGCGTGCGACGCGCATCGCTTCCGAATTGATGGTATCCTATTTTCAACTCCGTGAGAACGTAAAGAACGGTATTTTTTTTTAAAGCTTCATTTGCTCGACGAGTCTCCCGTCGGACCTCGCAGGTCCGTGGCGTCGAAAAGACCGGCCGGCGCCCGGAGCCGCGACCAACCAGGGCCCGGAACGAGACGCGATGGAATGACAACACGCGGATTCCGTGACTCGATCGCCTCCGCAATCGCGCCGATCCAGTCTTCAACAATGACGGCAACGATCCGTTCCTCCGCGGGTAGATCTCGGCCGAATCCTTCCGTAATCACGTACGTCCCGTCGCTCTTCGACAGCGACGAAAGAACGTCGGCGTTCATCGTGGACAGCGCGACGAGAACAAGCTCGTAGTCGCTCCACGAACTCGCCATGGTGCGCGCGACGGATCGGCCCTCCTGAAGCGTCGAAAACCGTCGTACTTCCGGCGTCGAAAGCCCGAGGTCGGCGGTCTTCTCGTACCCCGCCAAAAAAGTGTCAAGTTCGCGCGCCCTTCGCGGATCGGCAACGTAGGCGAGAACGAGGATCCGGACGGGGTCCACGCCTTGTTCGGAAAAGTACCGAAGAAGACGAGCGGAAAAAGCCCCCGCCGCGTGGAAAGCTGTGGAACGATCGGGCGCCAGCCTCTGGATGTTCTCCTGAGGAGAAAGCTCCGCGCCGTACAGAACGATAAACCTCCGATCGCGGTACACCGGCGCCGCCGACGCGGCAAGATCGGCGAGAAACGGGGTGACAACGACAAACTTCGCCTTAGTCTCGGCGAGCGTATCGATAAACGTCTCCGACGAAACGTTCCGATCGACGGTCAGCCGATCGAGCTCGATCCCGAGCGAGGTCGTTGTGCTCACGAGTTGCCCGTTCGCTCCTTCGTCGAGAAACGCCGACTCGAAAAGGGTGTCGGTAAGAAACAGAAGAGAATCTCCGGTCGAACAGGAAACAACGATCAGCGCCGTCCACGCGACTCCGACCGTACGTCGGAGCACGGATCCGACCACGTCTCTAACTCGATGCACCGGAACGAAGCGCATAGAGATAGATCGTCACGACGCCCGTCAAAAAAACGAAACAGACGAGGTATGAGAGAATCGGATAACTCAACCGGAACAGAAGAGGAACGAAGCCGGGAAGAAACGATATCGCCGTCACCGATAGGTACGAGAAAAGGCGCACCACCGGCGCGCGTTCCTTTGCCGCTCCCGTGAGCGATGCGAACACGTAAACCATGGCGACGCGCAACGTGGGCAGGAGAAACAACTGGTAGACGTTGAGTGTGCGGTGAAACTCGATCATATCGACGACGGGCTCGAGCAGAAGCACCCCGAGCATGTACGAACCGCATGAGGCGAGTCCCCACTCCTGATCTTCGTCGCGACGACGACGAAAGAGGCGAAGGACAAGAAAACCGATCATCGCGACGACGGTCCAGTAGACGAAATCGCGAAAGGCGTAGTGCGCGTATATTCGTCGCCCCGTAAACTCAAGTGGCGCCAGCGGGGCGAGAAACAGGTACAGCACGTACCCGACGCTCCAGGTCGCTACCCCCCGCAACAGCGGTTTGACGATCGTCGCAAACTTCTCCCCGGCCCGGTCGGAGCCCGACGTTACAACCATGAGGATGTAGGAGAGCGGTACCGCGGTAAGAAGATACAACGACATGCCGACTCCGAGCATAGCACCGGCGGGCGGCCAAGCGCAACGGCGGGAACGGACCGATCGGCGCCGACGCCGGCGGTTCGACGCTACGTTTGGTCGGAGAATCGACATAATCCACGCCGGAGCCGGTCTTTACTAATTCGACGCGCGGTGTTATTGTCTACGCACGATTGCAGGGTGATCGTTCGCCGCTGCAGCGAAGTAAGGAGGCATGTTGGCTTCAAAAGATCTGCGCATCAATGACCAGATTCGGGTACGCGAGGTGAGGCTCATTGATGGAAATGGAAAACAGTTGGGGATCATTCCGACCCGCGAGGCACTGGAAATCGCTGCCGACGCCGGCGGAGATCTTGTGGAAATAGCGCCCAGCGCAAAGCCGCCGGTCTGTAAGGTACTCGACTACGGGAAGTACAAGTTCGAACTGGAGAAAAAGGACAAGGAATCGAGGAAAAAGCAGAAACTCCTTAAGCTCAAAGAAATTCGGATGCAGCCGAAAATCGAGAAGCACGATTTGGCATTCAAATCGAAACACGTGCAGGAGTTTCTCGACGAGGGGAACAAGGTAAAGGTCACCATACGATTCCGCGGGCGCGAGTTGGCCCACACCGAGCTCGGAAGAGACGTACTCGAACGAGTGATGGATAACCTCGAAGAAGGCTCGTTTTCGGTTGATAGGCGGCCACAGATGGAGGGGCGGTTCATGTCGATGATTCTCGCCCCCAAGGTGAGAAAGTAGCCGTCCTCGCGACGACGAGCGGGCCCTGTACCCATCGATTCGCGACGAACCAAAACCACAGGAGCACCACGATGCCGAAAATGAAAACGAAACGGGCGGCTTCAAAGCGATTCTCCGTAACCGCCAACGGCAAGATCAAATACAAAAAGATGGGCATGCGCAAGAAGCTGTCGAAAAAAAGCAAGCGCCGGAAGCGCGAGCTGAAAAGGCCCGGCATGCTCAGCAAAGCGGAACACGGAAAGATCAAGACGCTGCTTCCGTATCGGTAAGCATTAAAGCACAATTCAGGAGAACAGATCATGCCACGAGCAGTAGACGGTGTCCGGCGTAAGCGGAGAAGAAAAAAGGTACTAGACGCCGCCAAGGGATACCGCGGCCGCCGAAGTAAGCTTGTACGGACGGCCAAGGATGCGATAGCGAAGGCCGGCGCCTACGCGTATCGCGACCGTCGAAGGAAGAAACGCGACTTTCGTCGCCTCTGGATAACCCGAATCTCAGCCGCTTGTCGCGCGGAAAACATGAGCTATTCACGATTCATCGACGGCTTGAACAAGGCCGACGTCAGGATCAACCGAAAGGCCCTTTCGAATATGGCCGTTGAAGACGCCGAGGCCTTCAAGGTTCTCGTGCAAACCGCCCGGTCGGCCGGTCGAACGTGACGCGCGTATCATGATCGAGTTACGGCACATCGAGCAACTGGAGCAGAGAGTACACTCCGCAATCGCGCTTATCGGGGAGCTTCGCACGGAAAACGCCGAGCTCAAGACGAAGCTCGACGGATACGAGCGTCGGATCGGCGAACTGGAACGACTCGTCGACGATTTCAAGCGGGACCAGAGCGCGATCGAGGACGGGATCCTCCGCGCGCTCAAACAACTCGACGCGCTTGAAGACACCGTGACCGGCGCCGACGAGCCGCCGCGTTCCACCGCAACCGCTACGCAACCTGGCGTAGTCGAGAATCCGGCCGCGGAGGCCGAAACTGCGCAAGACGACGGCGACCGATCGGAGGAACGCGATTCCGAAGAGGCCGGCGCCGCAGAACCCAAGACCGGCGAAGGCGAGCTCGACATCTTTTGACCGGTCGCCAGACGAACGGATGAGTGAGAGCATCCACATACGACTGCTCGGCGCAAGCTTCTCGATCCAGACCGATCAGGAGCCGGCGTACGTGGAGTCTCTCCTGGAGTTCATTGAAGAAAAGGCGCGGCAGATCGAGCGGTCCGCCGGGTCGCAGGACAGCCTGAAAACGGCCATTCTCGTCTCACTGCTGACCGCCGACGAGCTGTTCCATGCCCGTACGGCGTCCGAATCGACGGAACAATACCGCCGGATCGGCGAGATCACCGAGAGGCTTATCGAGCGGATCGATTCGGTTCTCGACGACGATTCGCAGTAGAGACCATGGCACTGGTAACTAGTCAGCAACTGTCACGCTACTATGAGCTCTATATGAATATCGACGTGACCTTCAATAAACAGGTCACCCGCGCGATAGGGCTTCAGACGAAACAAACCTTTATTCGATTTCTCGGCTACCAGCTTCCGTGCGTCATCTACTCGAGCTCGATGGCGGGCGCAAAAGTTCTCGCCAACATTACCAAAGATCTTTTTCAGAGGATCAGGAAAGCGAACAATCTCGTTTCTCTGCGGTTCTGCTTTCAAGGAACCGAGAAAAGCGACCCGCTTTCGTTTTTCGTCGCCGCACGTATCATGGGTTTTAGCCCGTACAGCCGCGATAAGCCCGATCTGAATTTCATCATTCTCAAATACACGCAACGCCCATCGGACGACCTGATCGCGATCCTCGGTCAGCTGCTGGAGGCGAACATCAATTCGAAGAAGCGCAAGGAAGAACGAATCGACATTAATCCCCAATCGATCAGAAAAATGAACCTCTCCTCTCGAGAAGCGATCCTGCTCGTAGACGAGACGCCGCGCAAGGGAATACTCAGGGATCTGTCGTTTTCGGGCGCCAAAGTGATAGTGTCCGGATCGTCGCAGGACTTGATGAACAAACCGATCAGACTAAAGATCGCGTTCGACGACGGCAAGGAGACGCACACGCTCTCGGGGAAGATCGTCCGCTTCGACGAAATTCAGGATCAAACGGAAATCGGTGTCGCCGGCATACGGTTCGACGAGAATGAGGTGCCGATGGAGTACAAGATGCGACTCAACGAATATCTTGTCACGCTTCGCAAGCCGACCGGATAAGCCCGTGCCGTCGACTCCCGCCCCGCTTGAAAATATCATGTTCATTTCGCTTCCGGAAGACGCGGCCCGCGAGATCGGCGATTTCTCGATCGACCCCGACGTGCTGATCCCTGTTGAAATCGTCGACGGGAACGAATCATGGACGATGCGGAACCTTTCCTGGGAAATGATCATCGCGGCGATGCTCAAAGTACTGGTGCACGACCCGGGCAACGCAAACGCCGGCTACTACCGTGAGTTCGTTTTGGCCGTCAGGCCCAGTATCGTCGACGAGCTCTTTGCCAACGGCATGACTCAGGTCGAGGAACGGAATTTCGGCGCTGCGGAGGAAGTTTTCGCCGCGGTCCGCGTACTCCGACCCGACGATCCGAGCTCCGGAATCAACCTCGCGCTCGTCTATGAAGAGCATGCCGACGTGTACGAACAGGCCGGAAAGAACGATTTAGCCGACGCCTACCGCCGAGAGGCCTTCCGCCTCTACAACGAGCTGGCGCGGCTCTTTCCCGACGACTCGCAGGTGCGATTCAACGCCGGGCACTATTTTCTCAAGGTAAAGAATTACGCACGCGCTCGCGAACATCTCGAGCGCTACCTCTCGCTCGGCGCCGATGAACGGCAGCGTGACCTTGTCTCCGCCGTTCTTGGGGAGTTGGAAAGGCGAGACGAAAGCGACGTCCTTTTCAACGAGGCCTACGATTTCATTCTCCTCGGCCGCGAACGCGAAGCGATGGAGAAGCTACGCACGTTCATCGCCGTTCACCCGAACGTCTGGAACGCTTGGTTTCTGCTCGGTTGGGCGCATCGCAGACTGGAAGAGTACGCCGAGGGCGAAAAAGCGTTCATAAGAGCCGTCGAGCTCGGTTCCGAGGAGACCGACACGCTTAACGAGCTGGCGATTTGTCGAATGGAACTCGGCAAGTACGATGAATGCCGCGCAACGCTGCACGCGGCGCTGTCGCACGAGCCGGAAAACGTCAAGATCATCTCGAATTTGGGAATCCTCGAGCTAAAACAGGGACGTCGCGAAGAGGCGGTGCGGTTCTTCGCCTCAGCCGCCGAAATCGATCCCGCCGATCCGATCGCGCGAAGGTATCTCGACTTCCTCGGCCGGACGGCCGAATAGGATCGCCGGGCGCGATTGTCTCCGGGCCGACGGCCGCCTTTTTTTCCTCCCACGGAAAACTGCGTCAAGTTTTTACGACCCCACGCCGAAACAGGAGATGAGGCGGTGTTCTTTTTCAATAGTGAGAAGAAAGGATACCTCCCCTCTTAGTCTATGTATCGGCCGAACTGAACAGGAGATTAGGAGATTCCAATGAAATAAGGAGGCAACCCGGCAGAAACGCAACTGATCGCTGTTTATCTCGGGCAAGGATGTCCGAAAGAATCTCACGGAGGAAGATATGATAATCAATCACAACATGAGTGCGATCTTCGCACGCAACCAACTCAAGCAGACCAACGCGGCGCTGGACAGGTCGATCGAAAAACTCTCATCCGGTCTGCGGATCAACCGCGCCGGCGACGACGCGTCGGGTCTGGCCGTTTCCGAGAAGATGAGAGCGCAGATCCGTGGTCTTCAGCAGGCGTCGCGGAACGCGGAAAACGGAGTGTCATTTATCCAGACGACCGAAGGGTATCTGCAGGAGACGCAGGATATCCTGCACCGGCTGCGGGAGCTATCGGTACAATCGGCGAATGGAATCTATTCGGACGAAGACCGAATGCAGATTCAGGTAGAGGTTTCCCAACTTATCGACGAAGTCGACCGGATCGCCTCTCATGCGCAGTTCAACGGGATGAACATGCTTACCGGCAGGTTCGCGATGGAACGCGGAGAGAATACCGTAACCGGTTCGATGTGGCTGCACATCGGCGCAAACATGGACCAACGCGAGCGGCTGTATATCGGAACAATGACTTCGGAGGCGCTTCAGCTCAAGCAGACCGGTACAGGCGACTTGCTTTCGATCTCGACGCCCGAACAGGCGAACCGAGCCATCGGCGTCATCGACGGTGCGCTGAGTATCGTCAACAAGCAAAGAGCAGATCTCGGCGCGTATCAAAACCGTCTCGAAATGGCGGTGGCGGGAATTGACATGGGCGCCGAAAACCTGCAAGCGGCCGAGTCGCGTATTCGAGACGCCGACATGGCCGCCGAAATGGTTCAGTACACCAAGCAGGCGATTCTCGTCCAGTCGGGTACCGCGATGCTTGCCCAGGCGAACGCGAAAACCCAGACGGTATTGCAATTGCTTGGATAGCCTATTACACTATGTTCGGAGGATTGCCGCAGGAATCGTAGCGTGTTGTTGCACATATTCTGCGGCGTCCTTCGTACAGTTTCCGTTCTGATCTTTGAAAACGTACTCTTCTTGTGTTGTCATGCGCGACGTGCGGGTTGTTTTCGGTAACTCCGGAATCCACCCGTTGTTGCATGAGGGAAATGAACGGAGCGGGGGTGGCGCGAGTACCCTCTGTGTTCTTCATGCCAGCATGACGAAAGGAAGGCAATGGATGCCTTCGGAAACTCATCAAGGAGGGGCTTATGATTATAAACCACAACATGAGTGCCATGTTTGCCAACCGGACCCTCAGCACGCAAGCCGACCGAGTAAGCAAAAACATCGAAAGGCTGAGCTCCGGGATGCGGATCAACAAGGCTGCCGACGACGCTTCCGGGCTCGCGGTGTCCGAAAAACTGCGATCGCAGATTCGCGGTCTCAATCAAGCCGAACGAAATATCCAGAACGGTGTTTCCTTCATACAGACCACCGAGGCGTATCTGTCGGAAACCCAGGATATCCTTCATCGGCTCAGAGAGCTTTCGGTGCAATCGGCAAACGGAGTGTACACCGACGAGGACCGTCTGCAAATCCAAGTCGAGGTATCACAGCTCGTCGACGAAATCAATCGGATTGCTTCGCACGCCCAGTTCAACGGTATGAATATGCTCACCGGCGCGTATACGGAAGGTTCCGATCGGGTTATGCAGTTCCAAGTCGGCGCAAACATGGACCAGAATGAACGGGTTTACATCGGCGCAATGACTGCGGAAGCACTCGGCATTCAGGGAACGCAGGGGGCCAACGAGACCATTTCGATCTCGACCCCCGACCAGGCGAACCGCACGATCGGCGTACTGGACACGGCTCTTAAGGTCGTTTCCAAACAGCGCGCCGACCTCGGCGCATACCAGAACAGGTTCGAAATGGCCTCCGTCGGTATCGCCACCGCCGCCGAGAATCTTCAAGCTGCGGAATCGAGAATTCGGGACGTGAACATGGCCAGCGAAATGGTTGATTATGTAAAAAACCAGATCCTGGTTCAGTCAAGCACAGCAATGCTGGCACAGGCGAACACCCAGCCGCAGTCCGTTCTTCAGCTCCTGGGGTAAACTCTCCGTTCTTAGAACATCGATGGTGAGGGATCTGGACGTCACCTTACCGTCGGATCATCGGGAAGGGGCTCGCGCCCCCTTCCGTCTTTTTAAAAGAGGGACCGTATGGACCTTGAGATAAACGGCGTAAATAGCGCCGGACAGTCGGCCGAACAGACTCAACGCTTTCGGCAGCAGGACCAGGTCACACAGCAAAACGCCAGAGATGTGGCTCGCCGTCTCGCCGACCGGGCTGCGAAAGATGCCGAAAAGCGGACGACGCAACAGTATTTGGAAGAAATACTCGATTACACCCAGTTTTTCAATAAACGCCTCAAGTTCTCGGTCAACGAGGAACTCGACCAGGTGGTCGTAAAGGTGATCGACGGGAAAACCGATAAGGTAATAAAGGAGATTCCTCCTGAAGTGCTGCAGCGGTTGCACGTCCGCATTCGGGAAGCGATCGGGTTGTTGATCGACGAGTTTATCTGAGCCTCGGATATCGCCGCCTGAGTGCGATACATAGAAGTCATCGACTGATGTAGGCGGAGATGTCGGACCTATCAATACCGGGCGTGCCCGGCGCAAGCAAATACAACACGGACAAGATCATAGAAGATCTGATGGCGGTCGAACGTATACCTCTTGATCGACTGGAGGAGCGGCGGACCCGCTATGAGACTCAGCGGTCGGCCTGGCAGGATCTCAACCGCAACCTTTCGCGGCTGCGCGATACGTCGAAATCGCTCTTTGGATTCGACAACCCGTTCAACGATCGCGTCGCCTCCTCCTCCGATGACGAGGTCGTCACCGCGACGGCCGAACGGACCGCGATCGAGGAGGTCTCGAGGATCATCGTCAAGCGTACCGCGTCGCGCGATCGTTTCGCAACTCCGTCGTTGAGTCGCGACTACGAGGTTCCCGAAGGGATTTACAGATTCGCGGTCGGAGAGAAAGAGACGGGATTCTCGTTCCGCGGCGGATCGCTTCGTACCTTCGCCCGCACGATCAATGAACGCGCCGGCGACATTCTTCGGGCCCGCGTAGTGCGCGATACCGCCGATACCGAAGTATTCCTGCTCGAAGGGCTCGAAACCGGAGCGGCGAATACGCTGCGATTTCTCGAGGACTCCGCCGCTTTCGGAGTCGGATCGGGTATGCTCAAACCCGCGGACGACACCTTCAGAGATCTCACCGTCGACCGGGCGACGGTCCGCTCACTCACCAATCCAATCGACGACGAATACGTCCGTTTTCTCGATACCGGCGCGCTTGTCGAGCCGCTGGCTGCGTTACGAGTTCCGCTTGCGCCGAGCGTCGAAGTCAAGGAAGGGTTGGTCATGGAGATAACCTATTCGATGACCAAGATCCCCTACGAGTACACGCCGCCGACGCCGCCGCCGGGCCCGTCGACTCCCGAGGCGCCGGGTATCGAGTTCCAGGGAATCGTCATCCGCAACGAGTCGTCGCGGGTCGTCGCTCCGGACTGGCAGCCGCCGAAACCGCCGGAAAGGCGCGACGATCTTACCGTGTTTTCCGTCGTCACCGACGGAGGCGAAATTGAGCTTCCGGCGGTCGCCGATACGGAAGGATCGCAGACCATCAGTGTTCCACTCGGCGACTACGGTCGGTTCGTCTCCGGACTCAACCTGCGAAACGACAATACGCACCGCACCTTTACTTTGGAGCATGTGAAAATATTTGACCCGACCTCCCGCGGCGAGTTCCTCCCGACCAACGCGATCGAAGCGGCCGGCGACGCGGTCGTGCTTATCGACGGAATCGAGGTCCTGCGAAGTTCCAACGAAATCGACGATCTCATTCCCGGAGTCACGCTCACCCTCCATTCGGCAAGCGATGAGCCGGTCGAGATATCGATCGCGCCCGACCGTGACGCGGTCAAGGAAGCGATTATCGCCTTTGTCGGCCAGTACAACCAACTACTCTCGGAAATAAATATTCTCACCACCAGTTCGGAGAACGTCATCGACGAGATCGGCTACCTCAGCGACGATGAGCGGGCCAATGCGCGAGAACGACTCGGTCTTTTTCAGGGCGACATCACGCTTATGCAGCTCAAATCTCGGGCCCAAACGATCATGATGAACTCCTACCCCACCCGTGACGGCCGGCGGCTCGCGCTTCTCGATCAGATCGGCGTGTCTACCAACCCCGCACGAACCGGCGCCGGCGCGGTTGATCGCGCGCGACTTCGTGGATACCTCGATATCGACGAAGCGAAGCTGGACGCCGCTTTGGCGGGATCGATGGACGCGGTGAGGGAACTTTTCGGACAAGATACCGACGGTGACATGATCGTCGACAGCGGCGTCGCCTTCGCGTTCGATAGATACGCGAAACCGTACGTCGAAACAGGCGGGTTCATCGCGACGAGGCTTTCCACGCTGTCCAACCAGATATCGACGGCTACGGAAGACATCGAAGATTTCGAGGCGCGTCTCGCGCGCATCGAACAGGAATACCGTAAAGAGTACGGCGCTATGGAGGGCGCGCTCAACGCGCTTGAGCGGAGCTCTCAACAACTCGACAATTTCAACCGCAGCGGCGGCAACGGCCGATAGCGACGTTCCGAAGGAGATCGAACAGGCGTGAGCATGCACATAACGATCAACAGTCAATCCATCGACTACACCCTCGAAAGCGAATCGACGCTCGGAGACGTGGTCGCCGGAATCGAGAAGTGGCTCGGCGAGTCGGGACTGCAGATTCGGTCGATCACCAGCGACGGGAGTTCGCTGGATCTGTCGGAGAAGCCGTCATGGGAGACTCAGCCGGTGGAAGAAATCGGGTCGGTCGACGTCGTTGCGGTGACGCCGTTCGAGTTTCTGGCCGAAAAACTCGAGTCGTTGCACGGCTACTTTTCGACATTCGTTGAAGCGACCGTCGTCGATTCGCCCGTCGTTTCCGCGTTGCTCGAGGAGCGGAAGGCCGTTGCCGAGCTGTTGACCACCGTAGTCGGCGAGGACACCGCCGGCAGATTCCTCGACGCAAGCGAACCGAAGGAAACGGACATCTCGGCCCTTTCGGAGTTTTCCCGGGAGATTACTCCCGTGCTCGAGGATCGGTGGCTGGAGATAGCGGAACCGGAAAAGAATCTCTGTGCGACGATTCCCGCATTGCGCAAAGCAATCTCCGATCTTTCGGATGTGTCGGCCTACCTGCAAAACGGCGAAGACTCGGAGGCCATGGGTCGCGTGCTGCGCTTTTTCGAGCTCGCGCAGAAGCTCATGCGTCTTCTTTCGTCTATCGGCGAACAGCGTATTCGCGATCTTGCGAGTCTCCGCATCGGCTCGGAGTCGATAACGGAGTGCTGGAGCACGTTGAACGGTTTGCTTTCCGAACTGTCCGCGGCGATAACCGACGCAGACACGATTACGATCGGCGACCTTCTCGAATACGAGATCGGACCGCGGTTCGCCGAGCTCATCGACGCGACGGCGACGGCGGACGGAGACGGCGTCCGTTGAGCGGTATCGACCGGCTCGCAGCGGCTCCGTGGATCGTTCTACTGCAGAGCAGATTCGATACGCAGTTCGTCACGAAAGCCGATACCAATACGATCCTGCTCATGGCGGGTATTGTTGTTGCTTTCGTCGTCTTTCTGATAATATCGGGAGCGTCGCACGGTCGCGCCCGAGCGGCCGGTGGAGCGCGGCGGTATCGGCGCGGGGCATTCAGACGGCGGGCGAAACAGCTCGGTCTCTCGCGCGCTCATATCAGAACGCTTGAATACGTTCGCGACACTTACAATGTACGCAACCCGATGGCCCTGCTCGCTAATTCCAGACAGCTCGATTTCTATCTAAACAAGGCGATCGCCCAGATCGACCAACAAGTCGCCGCCGAAGACGTAAAGGAAGCACAAAAGCTCACACTGTTTCGCATCAAGCAGATTATCGAGCGCAACGCGCAAAAGAGTGTCTCTATCAGCTCGACCAAGCAGCTCAAACCCGGCCAACGCCTGTCGCTTTGCGGCGAAGACGGCGCCCGCTACCCAAGCAGAGTCATCGCGGTGCTCAAAGACGGAATCGCGGTCGAAGCGCCGGAAACGGACTCCGGTCAGATCGTCAGATGGCGAAAATGGTCGCCGGTGGTTGCGCATTTCTGGAAACCCAACGGCGAGGGATTTTCGTTCGAGTCAAAGGTCACCGGTTACAACACGTTCAAGGGCTTGCCGGCGACGTTTTTACAGCATTCCGGAAAAATCCAGACGGCTAAGCAACGTCGATTCCGCCGCAAGGCGCTCGAACGCCCGTGCTACTGCTATCCGGTACGAATCGTGACTCTGGGAACCGGCCGGAACAGACGGAAGAAGGCCTATGTCGACAAAAGACAAGGCGTGCTCGGAACCATCATCGAAGTTTCAGCCGGCGGATGCAGTATTCGCGCGACGCGCACGCTGCCGTCGGAATCATTGGTCAAGGTCGATTTCGAAACCGACCGCGGCCGACCGGTCTCCTCCTATGGCAAAATCGTACGCGTTAGGAAGGACGACGCGCTTGGAAGCATCATGCATGTCATGTTCACGCGCGTGTCGAAGAAGAACTTGAACCGAATCAATTCCTATATATACGAGTACGGCAGCGAGTGATTCTCGTTGACCGGCGCATCGCTTTTGATCTACTATCGTGTGGGGATAGGAATGAACCGAACCGTCCGCACCCGAAACGAATTGGAGACCGACGCGCTCGGTTTCGACCTTTCCCGACGACTTTCGGTCGGCGTTGTTGTCGCACTCAGCGGCCCTCTCGGGTCGGGGAAGACCGTATTCGCCCGTGGAGTCGCCCGGGGACTCGGGGTGCGCGAGCGCGTGGTCAGTCCCAGTTTTACGCTCGTCTGCGAGTATGAAGGGCGACTTCCTTTCGTCCACATCGACCTGTACCGGACCGGTTCCGACGAGGAGCTTGAACTCCTCGGACTCGATGAGATACTCGAACGACCTGCGGTCGTGGTCGTCGAATGGGCCGAAAAGGCGGGAAGTTTTTTCCGCGATTTTCCCGCGCCGCTCATTCGCGTGACGTTTGCGATCGAAGGCGATGAGCGTCGTATTACGATCAAAGGGAGCGGGCATTGACGATCCTTGCCGTCGACACCTCGTCCGAGTTGCTCGATGTCGCGCTG
>JAJRYZ010000070.1 GCA_024275515.1 Spirochaetota bacterium | reverse complement strand
TACGACGAAGCCGTTTGCTATCGTTTCCGACCGGCTTCGTCTCAACATCGACACGTCGGCCTGCGGGTTCGCTCATGCCGCGCTTCTCGACGAGACCGCCCACGTCATACCCGGTTTCGAGCTCTCTTCATGCGAAAGAATCCAGGGAAACGACACGGAGTGGAAAGTGTCCTGGAAAAGCGGAGCGGACGTCTCGCGGTTTCGCGGCCGCTCGGTCCGTCTCCATATCCGAGGAAGGGCGGTGAAAATCTATTCGGTCACGCCGTGAGATGTCGCCTCCGTCACGTCCTGTTATGGATTGCCGCCTGCGAGGCGGATATACTGATGGTCCGATGATATTTCGGCGCTTGTTGCTTCTTTCGTTGTCGACGGCCCTTGTTGCCGGGTGCTTTCTCGTGCCGAAGGAAAGGAAGATCCTCGAGCCGCCCCTGATCGATCCTCCCGCCGTTACTTACCGTACCGTAGAAGTCACGCGTGGCGTCATTGAACAGGAGGTCATCGTCACGGGGACGTATGAGTATACGACGCAATACTCCCTCTCCTTTACCTACAAAGGCGGCAGGCTCGAGCGGTTGCCCGTGCGCTATGGAGACGACGTGACGGTCGGTCGACTCGTCGCCGAGTTGGAAGCGGGTACATTGTTGACCGATATCGAATTGCAGAAGATCGCCGTCGAGCGGGCCGAAATCATCTTGACCAAACGCAGGGTTCAGGACGATCGGCTGGATGTCCGCCTGGCCGAGCTCGATCTTCAGGCCGCGCGAATACGGTTGCGGGACCTGCAAACGGCGCTGGAACGTCGACGAATCTACTCTCCTATCGACGGCCGGGTCGTCTACATCGCGCCGATTGAGATCGGAGACTTCGTTGAACCTTATGAGGTGGTCGCCCGCATCGCCGATCCCGGCGAGATGCTCGTTATCTACCGGGGCGGTGAAGCCGGGCTGTTCAAGGTCGACTATCCCGTAGAGCTTCGCGTCGGTGATGAGACCTATCAGGGCGTCGTTGTCATGACTCCGGCCACTGCGCCTGCACGACTGCCCGAAAGTCAACGGAACAGAGTTTTTATCCGCCCCGTCGACGTGTCTCCCGAAAAACTCGAACGGTCGTTCATCGTGATTCGGGCGGTCATAGCGCGAAAGGAAAACGTGATCGTGGTTCCCCGAAGCGGGGTACGAGAGTACCAGAATCGGTACTTTGTACACGTGCTGGAAAACAACATCCGCATTGAACGTCCGGTCGAGATCGGAATGGAAACGCAAACGCACACCGAGATACTCGAGGGGCTCGCCGAAGGCGAGCTGATTATTCTGCAGTAGTCGGAATAGAGAGGAAACGTGTTAGGGCTCGTTTTTCGAAGAATGGCGAGTAGAGCCTCGATGACGATTGCTCTCGGCTTCGGCGCCGTCTTTTCGGCCGCCGTGCTGGGAACGATCCCGCTCTACACCGAGGCGATTCTGCAACGGCTGCTTACCCGTGAGCTCGAATCCTATCAGCTCACAACCGGCGTGTATCCGGGCGCCTGCTCGGTGGCGTACAATTTTCTCGGCTACGAAGGAGGCGCGCCGGCGGCGCTTTTCTACTCCCGACTGACCGAAGCACTCCGGGACCGATACATACCCAGGCTGGGCTTGCCGGTGCAGCTTGAAGTCCGGCAGGTATCGCTGGAAAAGATCTACCTCGAAGACGACCGGCTGCCGTATCAGCAGGATCTTACCGGACAGATCGCGATCGAATCGTTTACCGATCTCGCCGACCACGTTTCGCTCTCCGCCGGCAGGTTATACGAGGAACAAACCACCGACGGCGTATACGAAGTCATCGTCACCGAGGAGGCCCTCAACTACCTAAACCTCTTGATGAACAGAGTCTACTCGGTGATGGACGCTTACACCCGACGCCGGTTGTTCCAGGTAAAGGTGGTCGGAGTTTTTACCGTCCGCGAGCAGCGTGACCCGTACTGGTTCAAACCCCTCGACTACTATCGCAGCAGCTTGTTTATGAGCGACGCGCTCTTTCAGAGGGACTTTCTGGACACCGGCGCCGAAAAGCTCGGATACGCACGATGGTTTTTCGCCCTCGACTATCACGCCATTCGCGTCCGCGATCTGGATTCGATCGGCGAGGCAATTCTGTCGAACATTGCCGCGGCGCGATCGGCGGGTCTCTTTTTCGAGTTTCCGGCGGCCGATTCTTTTCGCGAGTTCGAAGCGAAGCAGCGTCTCATGAATCTTTTGTTGGCCTTCCTACAGACGCCGCTCCTTTTGATGATCGTGTTTTTCGTCTACATGATTTCGTACCTGGGAGTTCAGGCCGAGGCCGATGAGATCGCGATTCTCAGAAGCCGAGGCTGCAGCACGCTGCAGCTGTTTGGCCGGTACCTGTTGAGCGGCGGCGTGATCGGAGTACTTGCGCTCGCGGCGGGTCCTCCGCTGGGCGTGCTTATCTCGGGTATTCTGGGGTCGGCGAACGGATTCATGGAGTTCGTCCGGCGGACGAGCCTGCGGTTCGAGCTCTAGGCGGCGGTGATGCGATACGCGGCGTTCGGCACGCTGGTGTTTCTCGCCGCCATGCTTCTTCCGGTCGTCTTTGCCCTGAAGAGCTCGATCGTCGAGCACAAAAGGATCGTCTCCTCGTCGACGAGACCGACGGGGTGGAAGCGATACTATGTGGACGTTCTCCTGCTCCTGATTTCCGGCTACGGTATATACACCTACCGCATACGCCGGCAGACTCTTTTCGCTACCCAGGCGATCGCGGCCGAGCTGCCGGTGGACCCTCTGCTGTTCGGCATCTCCGTCACATTCATCCTCGGTTCGGCGCTGTTCGCGCTTCGCCTTTTCCCGCCGGCGCTTCGCCTGCTCCATCGGGTCGCCGGATCGCGTCTTCCGGCGCCGTTCTTTGCCGCCTTGATTCACGCCTAGCGCGCCGTTGGCATGGAGCAATTCCTGATGGTGTTCTTGATCATGGCGCTGTCGCTCGGCGTATACAATAGTACGGCCGCCCGGACGATAAACGAAAACGCCAAGGACCGCGTAAGGTACGAAACCGGCGCCGACATCGTGATCAAGCCGTTCTGGCAGGGCGAAACACGACGACGAATCGGACCGCTCTTCACCGGCGAGGAGACGAACGAAGCGGCGAACGACTCGCCGCGAGGAGCCGAATGGAGCGAACCGCCGTTCGAGCTTTACGCGGGGTTGGACGGGGTAGAGACGGCAACCCGCGTGCTCAAGATAGCGAATGCGCGGATCGGCGCGGGAGAGCGCGGTATTCCGGCGGTATTGATGGCGATAACGCCCGGAGAGTTCGGGCGGGTCGCCTGGATGCGTGCCGACCTGCTTCCGGCGCACTGGTACCTGTATCTCAATCTTCTCGGTCGTGCCGAGAACGTCGTATTGCTGTCCTCCTCGATCCGCGACGAACTCGGAGTAAGACGCGGAGACGTCGTCACTTTCTCGTGGAAAGGAGGGCCGCGGCTGTCGGGTATCGTGTACGCGTTTCTCGACTACTGGCCTACCTTCAATCCCTACTCGCGAACGACGGGAAACGGAAGGCCGGCTCTTATCGTGGCGAACTACGGCTACGTGCAGAACGCTTCGGTGATGCAACCGTACGAAATCTGGATCAAGAGCCGGGACCGTGTCGATTCGAACGTGATTCTTCAGGATGCCGTTGAAAAGGACCTGCCGATGATCTCGGTCGACGACACTTCGCGACGCATTATCGAAACCGCCAACGATCCGGTCATCCAGAGCACCAACGGAGTGCTCACGTTGGGATTCCTGGTAAGCATGGGAATTACTTTTGCGGGGTTCGTGATCTACTGGGTTCTCACACTGAAGCGCCGGGAGCCGGAGTTCGGCGTCTTGCGCGCCATGGGTCTTAGAAAACGGCAAGTTACCCTCATGCTTGTCGCCGAGCAAGTTCTGATTACCGGGACGTCGGTGCTTCTCGGCGCTCTTATCGGTCGAGCCGCATCGATTCTCTATGTCCCGTTTCTCCAGACGGTCTACGATTCAGCCGAGCAAGTGGTGCCGTTTCGCGTCGTAGAGCTTCCCGAAGACTTCTTGCGGATTTACGCGGTGTGCGGCGCGATGATCGTTCTGGTCTCGATCATCTTTCGGATACTCGTATCTCGGCTCAAAGTCCACGAGACCCTGAAGCTCAGCGAAGGATAGAGACGGTCGCCGTGAACGTGAGCAAGCGCTACGACTTGATCCCCGAGTGAGTCATCGTCTCCATCACGTTGCTCTGCACGATCAAAAAAGTAATAAGCGGCGGAACAAGCAGAATGACCGCGGCGGCGGCGCCCACTCCGGCGCGCCCGATTCCCGCCGTGCCGATCTGTCGCAGCGCAGAAGGCAGCATTTTGAGAGATTCGTCGTAGATGAAAGCGAGTCCTTCACGGTTCCAAAGGCCCTGAAAAGAAAAAATGACGAGCGTAAGCCAGGCGGGCTTCACCGCAGGCATAATGATTCGCCAATAGATCCTAAACTTCGCCGCCCCGTCGATAACCGCGGCGTCGACCAACGAATCGGGAACGGTAAGCATAAACTGCCTCATCAGAAACAACCCCAACGGCATCGCAATCGGCGGAAGCAGCAACGCCCAATAGGTGTTTATCATCCCGAGCCGCGCCATAATGATATATTGCGGAATCGCGGTCACCTCCGGCGTAAAGAGCAGAGCGAGCGTCACCAAATAGAATATCAGCGTCCTCCCGGGGAATCGAAACTTCGCCAGAGGGAAAGCGGCCATCGAAGCGAATATGACGTGGAGCGTCGTGCCGAAAAGGGTAACGAAAACGCTGTTCATCACGTACCGGCTAAACGGAACCCAGAGGCTGTTGGTGAGCCGAAAGAGCTGATAGTAGTTGTCCAGAGTCGGGCGTCTGACGAAGAACCTCGGAGGAAAGAGAAAAATCTCCTCCAGCGGCTTGAAAGATTGCAGAATCGCGTAGACGAAGGGGAGTATCATAAACGCGCCGAGCACGCCCAGGACAACGAAAGTCATCGCGTCGCCGAAGAGCGTCCGGTTGAGCCGTCTCGTTTTCATCATGCCTGATACCTGCCGAGCAGCCGCGTTATCAGGCCCTTGACGATAATCATCATGAAAAAGAGCACGGTCGCGATCGAGGACGCGTACCCCATCTCGAAGCGAAGAGTTCCATAGTCTATTATATGCGTAACGATCGTTCTCGCCGAATAGTCGGTGCTCGGGAAGCCCGCCAACTGCATGGTGATTCGGCTGACGCGAAACGATGCGGCGATCTGCATGACCGCGCCGAAGAGCAATTGCGGCGCCATCGATGGGAGAGTGATATAAAACAGTTCCTGCCGGCGATTCTTGACTCCGTCCACCGCCGCGGCTTGATAGAGATTCCGATCGATCGACTGCAATCCGGCGATGAAAGCGAGAAATCCCGCTCCCATGCTGAGCCACAGCTGAATGATCATGATAATCTTGAGATTGTAGCGCGGATCCAGAAGCCACTGGACCGGTTCATCTATGATGCCGGTGCGCAGTAAGAGACCGTTGACGACACCGTATGCGTCGCCGGAGAAGATGAATCCCCAAATGAAAAAGATCGCTCCCGAAATCGACGGCGCGTAGAAAACGAACGTCATGACGGCTCGGAGCCGCCGCGGCATCTCGTTGATAAACCACGCCAGAAACAGTGCGAGGAAGTAGCTCACCGGACCGGTGAGAAAAGCGAAAAGAAGAGTATTCTTCAGCGCGATGAGGAACACGTCGTCGTCCAGGATGAGTCGAGCGTAGTTGAGCCATCCCCTCCATTTGGGCGGCTGGAGCATGTTGAAGTAGGTAAAGCTCAACCCCATCGAGGAAATAACCGGAAGGATATAGAACAACGAAAAGAGCGTCATGAACGGGAGCATGAGAAGATAGTTGTCCCAGTTCTTTCGGATGCGTCGGCTGAAACTCGTGTGATAGTTCTGCGTGCGGCTTCTACTCATCGCTCACCGACGCGGCGACGTTCGATTCGATACCGAACTCGATCCTCTTCCGCGCGATCTCCTCGTTGATTTCCCGGTTGTACAACGCCAAAACCTCGCGGCTGTTCTCGTAGTAGAAAGTCACCCGGCGAAAAGCGTTGTAGAGATTCCGGTGGACGTAGTAGCTCGCGGGAATCTGGGGAACCTCGACGACTTCGCGCCACTGTTCCATAAGCAGCCGGTACTCGCGCTCCGACCACGGTAGCCCTCGAAGAGCCTCCATGTTCGCGGTATTGTACCGAGCCGCGGGTCCTATCAGCGCCTCCAGAGACCGCCCAAAACGGACCTGAACATCCGCGCTCGTAAACCATCTGAGGAATTCCCACGCCGCTTCCTTGTTCTTCGCTTTTCGAAACATCACCGCGCCGCTTCCGCCGCCGTGATTGGCGCGGTTAATCGAACCGTCTTCACGCCTCGTGCCCGGTATCGGCGCCATTCGCCATAGATTCCTTATCTCGGGCGCTCCGACGACGAGCTGATTGTACGCCTGGTACGGTTCGAGAGCGACGGGCATCTCTCCGGTGCGAAACCGGCTGTAGAAGTTGTACGAAATCGGGAAGCTGTAAGAACTAAAAAACCCGGTCCACCGACGAAACGCATCGAGCGCCTGGGGTGTGTCGAAAGCGGTTTTCGAACGGTCGTCGTTGAAATACCGCCCGCCGTTCTGATACAGCAGTATTTGAAACGCCGTATTCGACGGATAGCCGAGCACTCCCTGATCGGTCCTGCTTACGTCGATAACCATATTGGGGATTCCGATAGTCATATTGCTTTGCTGGATGATCGGAATGATGCGGTAGAAATCGTCCCATGTATCGGGCGGTTCGACGCCGAGAGCGTCGAGGATATCCTTGCGGTAGAACATCATCGAAAACTGCTGCGTGACCGGTAGCCCGTAGTAACCTCCGCGGTACTCATACGGCACCATCGCCGAGCGCTGAAAGCGGCGCGTCACCTCGTCAAAACCGTCGAATCGAGAAAGATCGGCGAGCGCGCCGCGCACGGCCAGGTTAATGGGAAGATTATGCGGAACCATCAGCGCGATATCCGGTCCCTTTCCGGCGAGAGTCGCCTGAATCAATCCTTGTTGCACGAGATTGACGTTGACCCCGACGCCGTACTCGGTGACGAAAAGATCGTCGACCATCTCCTTGACGAGTTGCACCTGATCGCGTCCAAGCCCGACCCAGACGGTAAGCACGTCGTCGCCTTCGTACACATTTCCGATCGCGCTGTAGTCGTGGGTGTAGGATCCGATGAGTTGACGTACGCCGAAAGCGAATCGCCGCATGAATCCCGCGCGGGGGTTTTGGAACTCTTCGTCCGGAGATAGGATTTCGATGTAGTCTATCGTGAGCGGTTGCTCTCTCAGGCCGAGCATCCACGCCGACAGTGCGCTGATATTCGACTTGTAGTTCTCCAACCTCGCGGGAATCGTCTCAGGTTCCCGGACAAATCCCCGCAGCTGAATCGATAGCCGGTTGAGTATCTCGGCCTCGCTTCCTGTTTGGCCGGTGATCCTCTCCAACCGAGCTCGCTCTTGCGCAAGCACCTTATCCAACTCGCGAAAACCGTCGAGCAGGGTCGGTATCTGGCGCTCGAGATAGTAGTCCCGATACGGATCGGGCGTGGGCCCGGTGATCATGAGGATCATAAGGTAGAGGTAATTGAGTCTGAATACCGCCTCGGAAAGCACACGAAGAGACTCGGCCGTCTCCCCCGGAACGACCTCGAGCGCCAAGCGGTGGGGACCTTTTTCGAGATGGAAATAGTACGGCGCCTTGTCGCCCGGAACGTTCAGGTACCAGCGCCGGTTGAACGGGAATCTGACCTCCTCCGCTTCGAGAAACGGCGTTTCTCCGTCGATCGTCAGCCGTCGGGTAGTGAACAGTCCTCGTTTGAAGTCCTGCATGCTCTTGAAGCCGATCTTGTAGAAACCCGTCCTCGGAACTTCGAAATCCCAGCTGATCCACTGACCCGCATACCGCCAGTTCTTCCCTCCCATCGCGTTGTAACGAACCTGAGTAGGATGAGAGGGCTCGGTGGAAGGGTCCGTCCGGTCGAAGACGGCGGCCAGTGTCGGATCCGACCTGACGCCGGCGTGTTCGCCCTGGATTTTGACCCGGACGCCCCGGATGGGATCGTCGGTCCCGTAGCGCGCGACCTGGCGCCGGTGTACCACTTCGTACGGTTCGGGCGCGGGCGCGTAGCGCAGTTGCAGCGTCTCGATTGCGAAGTCGGCGCGCGAGGCGACGAGGGTAATCAGGTGATCGCCGGCCGCCAAATAGAACGCGAACGGCTCGTTGTACGCTCCCCCGATGTCGCTGAACGGCGCGGTTATCCACACCGGATACTCTACCTGTCGCGGGCGCAGCTCGTTGCCCCGGGAGTCCCGCGTGATGCTCCCCGCGTCCCGCCACGCCTTGGGGAAAGTGCAACGCTCGGCTTCGGCGAAAGGCGCCTTCCCGTCTATGAGCAGCCCGAGATCGACCTCGCGGTTTCTCGCCGAACGTGGATAATAGCTCAGGTAGAGCTGATAGAGGCCGGTTTCGCCGATCGCCACGCGCCACGTGACCGTCCCCGATTCGCTCTTCCAATAAAGAACCTCGGAGCGACCTTCCAGCTCGCCGAGTATTTCGACCTCGGCGTCCTCGCTCTCGACGAATCGTGCGGCGGGAATAACAACGACGGAGGATGCCGGAGAAACCTCCGAATAGCGCCGACGGTACGACTCATAGGCCTCGACGCCGCCGACCGGCGCCGTCAGTCGTTGCCGCACCGCCGCGAGGTCGTCGCCCGCCGAGACGCGGTTCGTCGGCAGAACGACCAAGGTCAAAACAACCGCAAATAACCGAATCCAACGGAAAAGCATGATAGTAGGAGAGATTGCACCCTTCGCCCGACCGTGATATATCACCATATATCGCACGCTACCAGATGTCAATCCGACGATCGCATGCAAGGAGCTCCAATGACCGCCTTCAACGACTCACCCGATTTCGTTCACGAGCCGGCTAGATCGGTCCCCGTCATCGCCGACGCCGAGGTCGTCGTCGCCGGGTGCGGCCTCTCCGGCGTTTTCGCGGCTCTCGCAGCGGCGCGGTGCGGCGTTCGCGTTGTCGGCGTCGACCGATTCGGTGCTCTCGGCGGTCACCTGGGACCCGGTGGTGTACTCGCAGCCGGGCTGCTGGAATGGGGTCCGCGACGCACCGTCGGCGCGGAGTTTCCCGCGCTCGAGCAGGAGGTATTCGACAGGGTAAACGCCGGCGGCGGTGCGGCATACCCCGTGTCCGGCCCCCACAACGGTGCCGGCGCAGGCGGCCATGGCAAAACCGGGGCGTGCGGTCCGGACCTCGACGGCGAGAACTATCCCAAGCAATCGGCGATGTTTTCTCACGTGGTGCAGATCATGCTGGAGGAGGCGGGCGCCCTTATTCTTCCCTCGGTCTACGCCGGGGACCCGATTCTGGAAGACGGAATCGTTCGGGGAGTCTTCGTCGAAACGAAATCGGGACGGGTCGCCGTGCGCTCGGAGGTTGTGGTCGACGGGACCGGCGACGCCGATCTCGCGTTCAGGGCCGGTGCGCCGACGATAAGCGGCGTCGCGCCGCGCAGCGAATGGAGCGCCGTCGTAACGCAACAACGACTCAACGCGTACTACCGCATATGGAACGAATGCGGCCTTTTCTTCGTAGTCGGAGGCGTGGACTGGAACGTATGGGAGTCGTACGCGTCGACGCCTTATGCGCTTACCGACGATGAAATCGCCTGGGAAGTCGAGATCGTCGGCCGAACCGACGGAAGAATCCCGAGGAAGCTGATTCCCGCTCTCAAAAAAGCGCATGAGCGCGGCGAGTACACCCCCAGGGTTCAGGTATCCGAGCGCGTCTACATTTATGGAGGCGTGTTGAAACACGGAGGCCATCGCTTCCGACATCTCGGATCGGGGTTGGTGAGCTCGAACATGCAAGCGTTCGGAGAAGTCGATACCGGCGACGCGCTGCTCGTCGCCGTGCTGGAAAGAGAAATACGCTCGCAGATTTTCAAGACCGTCGAGTTTCTGCGCTCCAGCGTGCCCGCGTTTCGCGATGCCTACCTGTTCTCCATCGCGCCGTACATGGGATCGAGAGGGGGAAGATGCATCGAAGCGGAATACACGCTGACCGTCGAAGACATGCTTCGCGGCGCGAAGTTTCCCGACGTCATTTATCAAAACCGCCACGAGGTCGAGCGGTCGAGGCAGACCGGAGGCGCGGCGCCCACCGAACCTTACGACGTGCCGTATCGAATCACCCTCCCCCGCGGAATCGACGGACTTCTCGTGACGGGAACCGGGGCGGGGTTCATCCGCCGCGGACACGATCCGAGCAGCATGCGCGCGAAATGCAGTATGATGCTCCTGGGTCACGCCGTGGGAACGGCCGCGGCCCTGGCCGCCGACGCACGAATCGCACCCCGGCGTCTCGATCGGTCGGTCCTGCAACGGGCGCTTCTCGCCGACGGCTTCACCCTGGGTGACGAGCGGAGGCCGGCGGAGCCCGGTATCTGTCGACGGGAAGGAGAATCGGCGAGTGCCGACGAAAAGCGGGAAACGTCGGCGAAGGACGCGAGGGAAACAGAAGATTGACTCGCCGGTAACCATGTGATACCTTGATAAATCAAGATTTAATGAGGTTTCATGGTATGCCGGTGACGACCGAGGCCGATAGAATCGTGGACGAGTTGGTTACGGCCATCCTCGAGGGCAGGTATCGGCCCGGGGAACAGCTCGTTCAACGCAAGGTGGCCGAGGATTTCGGCGTGGCGACGATCACCGTGCGTGAGGCGTTTCATCGACTGTCGCCGAGCGGGCTGATCGAGGTGACTCCGAAAGTCGGCGCCCACGTGGTAGAGCTCGACTTCCAGAAAGTACGCGAGCTTTACTTCGTCCGGATGGCTCTGGAGGGAATGTCGGCGCGGCTTGCGGCGATGGACGCGACGGCGTCCGAAAAAAAAAGACTGCAAAGAAGCGGCGAACGCCTCGACAAAATCCTCAACTCTTCGAAACGCTGCGAGCCGGAGGCGATCAAGATGCACACGCAATTCCATCTGGATCTTGCGGCGGCGTCTCACAACGAATACCTGCAGAAGCTGATCGAGAATCTCACGCTTGTTCGGGTTCTCTGGCACAACTCGGAATGGCACAAACGTCAGTTGGTTACGCGCGCGATTCGTAATCACGACGCCCTTATCGACGCGATCGTCGCCGGCGATGCCGACGCGGCCGAAGCGATTCTGCGAGAGGATATTCATAGCGGTCTTATGGAAGTGGAAGAGGCGGAGGAACGACAGGCGTTGGGATGAGTCGCACCTCCGACGCGGTTCGGACGGCGGCACGGATGGTCGCGTGCTGCGCCATGCTTTTTATCGCTGCGACCTCGGTCACCGAAGCCGAGGAGGCGCCGGTCGATCCGTTTGCACCCTATCGAGGGTACGTCTACAACGCATGGCGTGAGGCGATACCTTCATACAACGGCTACCTGCCGGTGAAAGCGGTGCGGGGGCGCGATTGGGGGGTCGGCGACATGTCGTCGCCGCAGGATATGTTCCTCGCACCGAACGGCGAGCTTTACGTTCTGGATGCCGGGAACGCTCGAATAATAGTTCTTTCCAAGGAACTGCGACTGCGTCGCGTTATCGATACATTTCGCAAGGACGCCGAAGAGTTCGATCTCAGCGACGCACGCGGTCTCTTCGTCCGGGCCGACGGGACGATATACATCGCCGACAAAGGCGCCGGGCGGATCGTCGTGTGTGATCGAAACGGGTCGGTTCGGCGTGTCATCGAGCAACCGGTCTCGGCAGTGGTCCCGGAGGGTTTCATTTTTCAGCCGGAGAAACTCGTCGTCGACCGCGCCGGACGCCTCTACATCAAGAGTTTCGGCGTTTTCGAAGGTTTGATCATGTATACGGCCGAGGGCGACTTCGCCGGGTTCTTCGGAAGCAACCGGGTCGTTCTGAGCTTGCGGATCGTTCGGGAGCTGTTCTGGAAACGACTGTTGTCGCGTGAGCAGACCGAAGCGATGATCAGGATCATCCCGGAGGAGTATTCGAACCTCGACATAGACTCGGAAGGTTTCATCTACACAAGCACCGTCGGACGGGAGAACTCGCGCAACGAGATAAAAAAGCTCAATCCGCTGGGCGTCAACATTCTTCGTGCGCGACGGGACCCCGCGTTTCCGACCGACGACTTCGGCGATCTCGAGGTAACGCGGCTCGCCGAACGGACGATCGATTCGCAATTCGTCGACGTCGACGTCGATGAAGCCAGCTTTATCAACGGACTCGACGCGAACAGAGGTCGGGTCTTCCAATACGACCAGGAGAGCAATCTTCTGTTCGCCTTCGGAGGCCTGGGAGATCAGGTGGGGCTTTTCAAACAGCCGGTGGCGGTCGAGAGCTACGACAATACGATTCTCGTTCTCGACACGAGGAACGGCGACATCACGGTGTTCGCTCCGTCTCCTTTCGGGCGGGAAGTAAGAAGCGCGATACGACTCTACAACGACGGCCGCTACGACCAGGCGGTCGCGCCGTGGACGGAGGTGTTGGCGACGAATACGAACTACCGGCTCGCCTCCATCGGAATCGGCAAGGCGCGCCTGATGTCGGAGGCCTACGGCGACGCGCTGCGCTTTTTCCGACTTGGCTACGACAGGGGATCGTATTCTCAGGCCTTTCGATACTACCGAACGGAGTACCTGCGAGACCACTTCGGCGCGTTCGCTACGGTCTCCGTCTCGGCGCTCGCTCTGTCTTGGGCCTTTTTCGTCCGAAAGTCGCTGTGGCCGCGACTAACGGGACGACCGTGGCCGGCGCGCACGCCGCGGGGCTTCGCCGAGCAACTCTCCCTCATGCTCTCGGTTATCATTCACCCGCTCGATTCGTTCAACGAAATCAAGCAACGCGACAGAGGATCGGTCCCGCTCGCCCTCGGGATCATCATCCTCTGGTTCTTCGCGACGACCTTCAGGCGGCAGTTTACAGGATTCATATTCAATTACAATAATCCGGAAGAACTGAATGTTCCAATAATACTCACCACGACCGTCGTGCTTTTCGGCTTGTGGGCCGTCGCGAACTGGTGCGTCTCCTCGATGCTTGATGGAGAAGGAACCATGCGCGAGATCGTGATCTACTCGGCCTACGCCCTCCAGCCGTTTGTCGTCGCCGTTTCGGCGGCCACCGTAGCGAGCAATTTCGCAACGTTGGAAGAAAGACTGTTCGTCGATATCGTCCGGTATCTCGGCGCCGGTTGGAGCATCGTCCTGGTCCTCGCAGGCCACAAAACGCTTCATCAATACTCCTTCAGTACGACGGTACTGTCGATTACGCTGACCGTGGCGGGGATCGGAGTGATTATCTTCCTGTTTACGCTCGTCTTCACGATGTTCCAGGAACTGGGCGGGTTTGTCACGGGAATCATCTCGGAAATTCGATACAGATTGTGAAAATCAAGATCGAATATATCTTTGCCGTCCTCTTCCTCTTCGCAACGCAGTCGGCGTCCGCTCAGACACCGGCTATGGAAAAGGCGGCGGAGAATGAAACGCTAAAGCTGTTTGTCGACATGAGCGTCGGAGATTTTGCCGTCGTCGACAAACGCTCCGGGTTCGTCTGGTGGAGCAACCCGCCCGACGCGGCCGACGACCCCAGGGCGCGGGGCATCAACAGAATGAATCTTCGCTCGCAACTCTGGGTGGATTTCGCCGACCGAAAGGCAAACTCCTACTATCGAAACAGCTACACCGGGAGCACCAAGAAGGACGGAGTCTCGGTGCGGCGCATCGACAACGGCGTCCGCGTAACGTTCACTTTTCCCGCCGAACAAGTGGTCGTTCCCGTCGAGTACACGCTCCGGCCCGACCATCTTTCCGCTCGAATCGTCGTGTCGGAGCTCCAACAGCATCCGGATGCGGTGATCATGAGCATCGGCATCCTTCCCTTTTTCGGCGCCGGCGGCGCGGACGACGTGGGTTTCCTCTTCGTACCCGACGGCAGCGGGGCGATTCTCACGTTCGACAATGCCGAACAGGCCCGTACCGAGTTCGACGAACCCGTATACGGGAGGGATGCCGCGCAGAGTCTCACGCGCAAGCGCTCGATTCGGCAGGAACTGCTTCTCCCGGTGTTCGGTATCCAAAACGGCGACAACGCGATGCTCGCGGTGATCACCGAGGGAGACTACGCGGCCGGTATCCGCGCGGTACCGGCGGGGTTGAAAACGAGCTACAACCAGGCGTTTGCCGAGTTCCATCTCGCGCGTAGCGCCAACGTCGAATTGAAAGGAATAGACAGAAGCGTCAGAAACATCACGAAAGTGGTCCAGCCGGAACCGACGCTTCCGTACTACGAAGTCCGATACTACCCGCTCGTCGGTCGTGAGGCGGGATACGTGGGGATGGCCGCTCGTTACCGACGATTCCTCGAAGAGGAGCGGGGTTTCGGAAGCCTCGTCGAATCCGGCCGACTGCCGCTGTACTGCGAGCTTATCGGCGGAATACGGCACACCGCATCGGTTCTCGGCATTCCTGTTCCGCGCGTTGTCCCTTTGACGACTTTTGCGCAGGCGGGAGAAATAGCCCGGGATCTTACGCGATCGGGAGTCTCGCCGCTGATCGTCCGGCTGACCCATTGGATGAAAGATATCGAAGGAGCGCGAATCCCTCGGACGGTAGACGCCGCCGCCCGGCTTGGCGGCGGACGCGGGTTGGAAGCGTTGATAGGATTGCAGGAGACTCTCCCGGTGTCGTTCTACCTTGACGCCGGCGTCATGTCTTTCGAAAAAAGCGGTAACGGTTTCTCCCGACACACCGATACCGCGCGCGCGGTGAGCCGGCTCCCGATCGTCGAGTACTCATACAAACTGAGCACATGGGAACGCGACCCGGAGGAAAAACCGCGTTATCTTCTGGCGCCGGAATTGATTCCGGGCGCGGCGCTGCGGTGGGCGCGGGCGGCGGCCTCGGCAGGCTATACCGAGTTGTCGTTTCCCCGACTCGGTTCCGCGCTGTATTCGAGCCTTGAACAGGGCGGCGCCTCGCGGGTGGAGGCGGGTCGGTCAACGGTCGACACGCTACGCGCCCTCGTCGACTCCGGCGCCTCGTTGTTGCTTTCCGGGGCGCATGGTTACGCCCTGCCCAGCGCGTCTCACTTGGTAGAGATGCCGATTACCGATAGCGGGTACAAGGTCGGGAGCCGAAGCGTCCCGTTCGTTCAGATCGTGCTTCACGGTCGCGTCTCCTATGCGGGCCCCGCCCTCAACTTCTCCGCCGACCCGTGGCTTCTCGTTCTCAAATCGCTCGAAACAGGGTCGGCGCCGTATTTTGTGTGGACCGCCGCCGACCCGTCCGTGTTGGAAACGACCGATCACGAAGCGTTTTTCGCGGCTCATTATCAAGCGTGGCGCGATACGGCTCTGTTCTACTACGCGATTCTCTCCGAGGCGCTCGGTCCCCTCGCGCGCGAAGAAATCACCGATCACCGCCGGATCGAGGAGGGAGTCGTAGAGACGGAGTTCGGCGGGACGACGACGATCACGATCAACTACAACGATAGGCCCGTTACGCGTCGCGGCGTCACCATTCCTGCTCGCGGCTACAGAGTATTCCACGCCGCGGAGCGAGAGGAACGATGAAACGGGCGCGACTCAGTTACGAAGCAAAAAAGCGGCGGGTCGGGTTGTTGTTCGTCGCGCCGTGGATCCTCGGGTTTCTCTTCTTTTTCGCAAAACCACTCATCCAATCATTCGTTTTTACTTTTCAGGATCTCGAGATCTCGCGGACGGGGTTTAATTACCACTGGGTCGGCAAAGCGAATTACTACAAGGCTTTCTTTCAGGACCCGCTCTTTCTTCGCTATTTCGGAAACGAGCTTACCGGAATTCTCTATAACGTGCCTATTGTCGTCCTCTTCAGCCTTTTCGTTGCATCGCTTCTGAATCAGCCGTTCAAGGGACGTACGCTCGCCAGAGCCATCTTCTTTCTTCCTGCGATCATATCTTCGGGAGTCGTTATTTCGGTAATTCGAGAGGACGTGCTTGCCGGAACCATCGGAATATTCGGAGAGTTCGTCGAAGAGGTATATCTGTTCGAGGCCGGCGCGTTTCAAAGAATGCTGATTCAATCGGGAATCAACACCTCGCTTGTGGAAAT
The DNA here is from genome assembly GCA_024275515.1 of Spirochaetota bacterium. Taxonomy (GTDB): domain Bacteria; phylum Spirochaetota; class Spirochaetia; order ARS1246; family ARS1246; genus JAJRYZ01. Next base: position 70 of record JAJRYZ010000070.1, on the reverse strand, counting down.
CATCAACGAAGTCGTCGCGCGGACGTTCGAGCAAACATGGAAATCCGGCATTCAGATTCTTCTCTTCCTC
>JAJRYZ010000069.1 GCA_024275515.1 Spirochaetota bacterium | reverse complement strand
CCTTCGATGTACTTCTTCGCGTTGTCCCACGCGCCGCCCGAGTTGGCCATAAAGAGCGCAAGCATAACTCCCGAAACGGTCGTTCCCACCAACATGCCGCCGAGCATTTCCGCACCGCCGAGAAATCCGACCACCACCGGAGTGACCACGGCGGCAAGGCCGGGGACGATCATCTCCTTGAGCGCGGCGGTCGTCGCGATGTCGACGCACCTGACGTAATCGGGCTCGCCGCTCCCGTCGAGAATTCCCTTTATCTCGTGAAACTGGCGTCTGACCTCCTCGATCATTTTGAACGCCGCGCGGCCGACCGCGCCGATGACGAAGGAGGAAAAGACGTACGGGAGCATGCCGCCGAAGAGCACGCCCACGACGACGCCGGCCTTCGTGACGTCGATGACTTCGATGCCGACCTTCTCCTTGAACGCGACGAAGAGCGACAACGCGGTAAAGGCCGCGGACCCGATGGCGAAACCTTTCCCGATGGCGGCGGTGGTATTCCCAACGGCGTCGAGCTTATCGGTTCGTTCGCGCACCTCATGCGGCATCGCCGCCATCTCGGCGAGCCCGCCGGCGTTGTCGGCTATCGGCCCGTACGCGTCGACGGCAAGCTGGATTCCGGTGGTGGCAAGCATACCGAGCGCCGCGATCCCGATGCCGTACAAACCCGCGAAGCTGTGAGCGAGATAGATCGCCACCACCAACATCACCACCGGTATCCCGGTGGCGAGCATACCGGTCCCGATTCCGGCGATGATATTGGTCGCCGCACCGGTCTGCGACTGCCGGGCGATCTCGATAACGGGCTTCCTGTCGTCACCGGTGTAGTATTCCGTAATGATTCCGATGAACACACCGCTTAACAGCCCGATCACGGAAGAGAAATAGATTCCGAACCGCGTGTAGACGCCGCCGAGGTGCGAGAACTCACCGGGCGCCGTCAGCGCGACGACCGGGTAACCGATCGCCATCAGTAAAACCGCCGATCCGATCGTGGCGAAATTGAGCGCGTTCCGCGGATTCGCGTCTTCCCTGGTTCGCACGACAAAGGTACCGATGATCGACACCACGACGCCGAACCCGGCGAACACCAACGGGAGGATAACGAGCGACGGACTACCGATGGCCCCGCCGAGCACCATCGCCCCTATTATCGAGGCGATATACGACTCACACAGGTCCGAACCGAGACCGGCGACGTCGCCGACGTTGTCGCCGACGTTGTCGGCGATCGTCGCGGGGTTCCGGGGATCGTCCTCGGGAATGCCCGCCTCGACCTTTCCGACCAAGTCCGCGCCCACGTCGGCGGCCTTGGTGAAAATCCCCCCTCCGACTCGAGCAAACAAGGCGACCGAACTGGCGCCGAGAGAATATCCCGAGACGATCGGAAGAACGAGATCCTGCAGCGCCTGTGCGTCTTCCCCGAAAACAACCATAAAGACGATCGTCAATCCGGCGAGCCCGAGGATACCGAGACCGACCACCGACAGCCCCATGACGCTCCCGCCGTTGAACGCAATCGAAAGAGCCTTGACGATTCCCCCGCGCGCCGCATGAGCGGTGCGCATGTTGGCCAGAGTCGCCGTCCGCATTCCGAAGTATCCGGCCAAAGCCGAGAAGAGAGCTCCGGTAACGAAGGCCGCCGAGACCAGCCTGCCGTAGCCGGACTCGCCGAAGACGAGCAGCGCCGCCACCGCTACGACGATCAGACCGAGAATGCGATACTCGCGACCGAGAAAAGCCATCGCGCCACGACGGATGGAGGCGCCTATCCGCCGGAGACGTTCGTTCCCCGGGTCTTGGCGGGCGACCCAGCGAGCCTTGAAGAATGCGACCAGGAGCGCCAGCAGTCCGGCGCCGAGTGGGAAAAAAAGCCAGGACGACATGGGACCTCCAACCGTGATGGTGATCGGCCACAGCGTATAATGAAGCGAACGAGCGAGGCAAGAAGCCGACGCCGTCTACACGTTGGAACGATTCTTGACTTTCGGCCGTGCGCCGGCTATCGTGCTCACATGGATATACACTACTATCTGTCGGTGTTTCCCATGGAGGCGCTCATCGCCTCACAGCTTGAACCCAAACAGTTCGGAACCTACATGGCGACCGGGTCGAAAAAGGGTTCGGCCGAACAGATCATCTTCTGCGAACTCGAGGGAGGGTTTGCCGGTCCCTTCGACTGGGAATACGCGGAAGCCAAGTGTGTGCCGCACTCCTACGGCGATCCGAAGCATTCGGTCTACCTCGGAGTTTATCGAGTGCTTGAACATATTCCGCTCGAGCGGCTCGGTCCGATGTTCCTCGCGACCAGGGACGGACGCACGCTCGAGCTCGCGAAGTCGGACTACGCCGAACCGCCGGTCGACGGTGAGCGCGGTTATTACGTCTATCAGGAACTCTGTCCGGTTACTCCGGTCATAGTCAGCCGACTCGCGCCGGAGAGTTTCGGCAGACACATCTGCAGCCCCGACGGCAAGGTGCGCCTCCCCAAGATCATTTTCGCGGATCTCAAGGTGATCGACTTCGACGACCCCGATCACTCGGGCAACATCGGCAGCATCTACGACCGAAAGGTCCCTCATCTGCTCGAATGCATCGCCGAGGTGACGTCCGACGAACAAAAGATCAACAAAACACTTACGCGGACTCACGTCGAATCTTTCTCCTTTCAGACGATCAACAGAGCGATTTATGCGGCCGACGGCGAGCGAATATACGCTTATAGAATGCCGACGGTCGACGAGCTGAAAAAGATCGACTACGACTGGGGACGCTCGGCGATGATATTTTGACTATGTCCGACACACGCGGAACGCCCGCAGATATCCATTCCACGAAAGTCGAGACCGCGCATCTGGTGGGGGTGTGCGGCCCGGCAGGCTCGCCGGAAGACGCGAGGGAACATCTCGCCGAGCTCGAACGACTCGTCGATACTCTCGGCTTCTCGGTTGCAGGCGCCACCGTCGCGAACATCAGGAAGCCTACGCCGCGCTACCTCGTCGGCGCCGGCAAGGCCGACGAAATCGTCGACGCCGCGCGCGCGGAGCGATGCGATTGCATCGTCTTCGACGAAGAGCTCTCGCCGTCGCAGCAACGCAACTGGGAAAGCTTGAGCGGGTTGTGCGTCATCGACAGGCACGAGGTCATACTCGACATTTTCGCCGATCACGCGACCACGCGCGAGGCGGTGCTTCAGGTCGCTCTCGCCCGAGCCGAGTATTCGTTGCCGCGGCTTACCCGCGCATGGACGCACCTCTCGCGCCAAAGAGGCGGGCGGCGCGGCACCCGCGGCGAAGGCGAGATGCAGCTCGAAGCCGACCGAAGAATCGTTCTTCGAAAGATCGCGCGTTTCAAACGCGATCTAGAGCAGCTCGAAAGGCAGAGGGCGGTCCGACGGAAGCGCCGCGAATCGGTACCGCTTCCCAACGCGGCGATCGTCGGTTACACCAACGCCGGAAAGTCTTCGCTACTTAACGCGCTCACCGGCGCTTCCGTCGGCGTGGAAGACAAGCTTTTCGCGACCCTCGACGCGACCACACGCAGGCTCTCGGTTCCGAACGGACGCGACTTGCTGCTTACCGACACCGTCGGGTTTATCCGCAAGTTGCCCCACGATCTCGTGGACGCGTTCAAATCGACGCTCGAGGAAGCTGCGGTCGCCGATTTTCTCGTGCTCGTGCTCGACGCGGCCGACGAGGCGATTCTCCATCACTACGAGACGACGCGGCGGGTATTGCAGGAGATCGGGGCCGCCGAGAAGGAGACGTTGCTCGTCCTCAACAAGATGGACACGGTTGCCGATCCGGATCGCGTCGCGTGGCTTTCCGAACGCTTTCCGACGGCCTCGGTGGTTTCGGCGAAGACCGGAATGGGACTGGAGGACCTCATCGTTCGGCTTCGCTCGATGGAATACTCGCACGTACCGCTTACGCGAATCGTTCTCCCCGCGGCCCGTCACGACCTGGCCGCTCTTGTTCACCGCACCGGTAGAATCGTGAGCGAACGGTACACCGATAACGTCATCGTTTTCACGGCCCAACTGCCGCAAAAAACACTCGGACGGCTCAAGTTGTACGTGGAGTCGGTATGATCATTGACGATATCCGAATCACCCCGATAGCGGTCGCGGACCCTCCGTTGCGCAACGCGGCCGGTATTCACGCTCCCTACGCGCTTCGAATAATCGTCGAGTTGCTCGCTTCGAACGGACTCGTCGGCATCAGCGAGATTCCAGGAGACGTACGAACCGAAGACGCGCTTCGCGAATCGGCAGAATTCATCGTCGGGACCGATCCGTTCGCGCTCAACGTACTTGCCGAGCGAATAGAGAAGAGGCGGAGAGAACACGCCGGCGCCCGCTTTGAGGATCACGACGGCGAAGAGTCGCGCGGCGACGCGCCGTGGGACCGCCGCATCACGGTGCACGTCCAAAGCGCGGTGGAGGTCGCGTGTCTCGATCTGATCGGGAAAGAGACCGGTCATAGAGCGTGCGATATTCTCGGCGGCGCCGTGCGCGAACGCGTTCCGTTCGCGGCGTACCTGTTCTATAAGGAGCGCGGCGCCGGCGGCCGGCTCGGCTTCGACGTGTCGCCGGCGACACGCGGGTGGCCGGCGGCACGGCAGGCTGCGGCGCTCGATCCGGAAGGAATCGTCGCTCAGGCGCACGCGATGTGCGACGCTTTCGGGTTCGAGTCCGTCAAGCTCAAAGGCGGAGTCTTTCCTCCGGAGGAGGAAGTGTCGGCCGTTCTCGCGCTTCGCGAGGCATTCGGGCCTTCGGTTCCGCTTCGATTCGATCCGAACGCCGCGTGGTCCCTCAAGACCGCGATTGCTATGGGGAAGCGGCTCGAAGGCGTCCTCGAATACTACGAAGATCCGGTGCGCGGGCAGGAAGCGATGGCCGAGATCGGAAAGACGGTCGATATCCCGCGGGCGACCAATATGTGTACAACGAGCTTCGACGATATTCCGTCCGGCGTCCGTCTCGGTTCCGAAGACATCATCCTCGCAGACCACCACTTCTGGGGCGGAATCCGCCCGTGCATCGAGCTCGGCAGAGTGTGCCGGACATTCGGACGCGGTCTTTCCATGCATTCCAACACGCACCTGGGGGTCTCGCTCGCGGCGATGGTGCACCTCGCCGCCGCGACGCCCCACCTGACCTACGCGCTCGACACCCATTACCCGTGGCAGTCCGACGAGGTGATCGTCGGCGGACGGTTCGATTTCGATTCCGGAACGGTGAAAGTTCCCGACGGACCCGGTCTGGGAGTCGAACTCGATCGGGAAAAGCTTTCCGAACTTCACGCGAACTATGTCGAATGCGGCTTGACGCATCGCGACGATGAGGCCGAAATGCGAAAACTCGAGCCGGGCTGGACGTTCGTTCCGACCCGATGGTAACCGCCGCCGAGCTCCGCATCTACGGCCTGGTCCAGGGAGTCGGGTTCCGACCTTTCCTGCGCCGTTCCGCCGTGCGGGCCGGTGTAGTGGGTCGCGTGCGCAACAGCAACGACTGCGTGCGGGTCTTCGTCGAGGGGACGCCCGAGGCAATCGAACTGTTTCTCAGGCTGATGGAAACCGACGCTCCGCCTCTTTCGAGTATCTCTCGAATCGAAAAGGAGCGGGTCGATCCGGCCGGCTATCGCGATTTTCTTATCGAAAAAAGCACCAGCGTCTCCGACCGGGTGACGCGCGTTGCTCCGGACACCGCCGTGTGTTCCGATTGCCTCCGAGACATGAAACGTCCCGGACGGAGATTCGCGTATCCATTTACCAACTGCACCAACTGCGGACCTCGCTTTTCGATCATCCGATCGCTTCCCTACGACCGACCCGGAACAACGATGGCGGTATTCGAGATGTGCGACGAATGCCGGCGCGAGTACGGCGACATCGCCGATCGAAGGTACCACGCCCAGCCGAACGCGTGCAGAGCGTGCGGGCCGAGCTATACGCTTACCGAGACCGCCGGCGGGGAGACCTCCGATTACCGGGACGATCTCGCCGTGAGCAAAGCCGCGTCAATCATCGATTCAGGCGGCATTGTCGCCGTCAAAGGCATCGGCGGATTCCACCTCGCGTGCGACGCCTCTTGCGAAACCGCGGTTCTCAGGTTGCGCGAGGGGAAGCGGCGGGAGGCGCGTCCCTTCGCGCTGATGTGCCGCACGCACGAGGCGGCCTCGAAACTCGCGGACATAAGCGAAAAGTTGAAACAGGAACTCTTGCCGCTGATTTTGACCGAGACGACGATGTTGATTTGCTACT
>JAJRYZ010000068.1 GCA_024275515.1 Spirochaetota bacterium | reverse complement strand
TGTCGCTCGAAGCGGCGCCTGAAGGAGAGACGATGCGATACTCGACGTCGACCGACGCGCCTTCCGGAATGTTCAGCGGCCATTCGCTCATTCCGTCGACGGTGACTTCCGCAGTGTAGGGGAAGGCCGCTGATGCTTCATTATCGAGTATCCGAATGGGAAAGCCCTTGTACTCCGACCAGCCGTCGGAGTACTGCACTTCGAGGTCGAGCCAGTAGAAGTCGGCCGTCTGTCCGCTGTAGTCGATGCTGAAAGTCGCGGGATCTCCCGCTGCGGGCCACTCGTTTCCGCTTGTCACCTGTCCGGCGGGTCCCCAGAGCGTGTACCAGACACTGGTCACGACGTTTGCCGCGTCAACCGGAACGACTTCATATTCGCGAGTGTCGCTGGCCGTCGACCCGAAGAGATAATTCACGTTAAGCACGCGCTGTCCGCCAAGGTTGAAGTCGCGGTTGATAAAGGCGCCGCCTTCGAAGTAGGTGAGGAAAGCCGTCGCTTCGATCCACGACGTCTGCATATCGTTCGGAAACCGGAAGATATTGTCGATGGTGCCGTCTATCCTCGTGTATTCGGCATCGCGGGCCGGCTCGTCGAAATCGGGATAGCCGTTATTCGCGTTGTCGCCGGTCGTCCGTTCGAGCCAGACGATGACCCGGAACTCACGCGGAGAATCGGGCGTGCCGCTGGGAATACCGTAGAGCTCGAGATAGCCGCTCAGGATGACGTTCCCTTGGTCGTCCCAGTCCCAGTTGGGCCAGAAGAACGTGTCGGTAACGAACTCGTTCGTCCAGAAGTCCTCGACGCGCGCTGCGAGCATCGGGTTGGCGATGTCGGTGCCGGGAACGGTCACTTCGACGTAAACGCCGATAGCGTTGGAGCCGTCTTCGCCGCCGAACTTCTGCCCATAGTCGGGATAGAACGCCTCGAGGATAGCATCACAACCCGAGAGGGTGACAAGCGCGATAAGGATGGCAACTACGCCGAAAATTCTTGCTTTTTTCATGTTGTCTCCCTCCTGCTTAGAAGTAGAATGTCAGGTTGATCGACGGTACGAGTCCGTCGACGATCTTGTCGATGGCGATCTGCTGCGTATCCGGGTCGCCGAGCGCGGCGAGTGTCTGCGTCAACCGCTCGAAGCTCGGGAATACCGACGTCCCGGAAACGTTGATTCCCCACCAGTTGAATTTGAGCCCGACACCCGCGCGCAGATTGGCGCCGAAGCTCGGATCGAAGTTTTCAAGCTCCGCTTGCCGATAGACGTAGATATTGTTCGTTCCCAGCGTTGCATAGCCGATGATCGGGCCGATCCGGAGCCTGAGTCCCGCGTTGAACAGGTTGAGAAAGCCCGGACGCTGGAACCCGGTGAAACTGTTGATGATTTCCGGCGGCATGACCAGGGAATCCCACGAGGCGTAGAATATGCCCCACCACTGATAGCCGACGTGGAACCCGGTAATCGACTCCATTTGAGCGTCGGGGCTGTTGTCGTTTCCCGGAACCGGGGTCCAAGAAAGGCCCAGCTCCATCTCCGCGAATGCCGGGGTCGCCACGAACACCGCGAGAGCGAGAAGTGCCACGAACAGCACTGTTTTTCGCATGGTTACATCCTCCTGCTGCGTATCGTATCTTTTGCAATCAGTATAACCCAGCCGGGGGAAAATTCAATCACCACGCTTGATTTTCTCCCCCTCGTGTTGGAAGATGATAGGTGCGTCGCAAAACCCGAACGGTGAGGACGTAACACGTGAAGAACAAGCGGAAATCCTATGTAATCGATCGATCATTCCAATACCGACTGGTCGGAACGTTCTTGCTCTCCGCCATGCTCGCGTTGCTTCTCTTCACCGCCGGGACCGTGCTGTACTACTGGGCGTCGTCGATGGTCGGGGACAACTTGTTCCGCGAGTTTATCGACATAAACAAGCAGGTCTTCGTGACGCGGACCAACGAGGCGGGCGAATCGGTCCGCGTGCCGGAGACCAGGACGATCCACGGCGTAAAACGGTGGGAGATTATCGTTCCGCCGATACTTATCAACAATCTGCTCATCCTGATCGTTATTACCGTTATCGGGCTATTCTACTCGCATCGCATCGTCGGTCCCGTCTACCGTATCAACCGCGATCTTCAGCGCGTCCTTGACGGCGAAGAAGGTGTCACGATACGGCTCCGCGAGAAAGATCGATTTCGGGACCTCGCCGACAGGGTCAACATCCTTATCTCACGCCTCTATGAGCTGAAATCGCGCATCGGCGACGGCGATTGAAACAAATACGGCAATTATTCTCTCCGATTACCGCGACCGGCGCCGATAAATATACCGGGAATGTCAAAGGAGACATCGTGAAGATACCCACTCGAACAGTGAGTCCCGTCACCCTGGTCATCCTGTCGATGATTCTGATCGGTATGCCTCTTCGGGGGACGACGGTGCGCGAATCGGATGAAAACGACGACGGAGTAACCGATCAGTGGATCGAAGTGGTCGATGAGACGACCACCCGCATTCGAAAGGACCGTAACTTCGACGGAGTTGCGGATTACGAGCTGATCTACGACGAACGGGCACGCAAGGTATTCGAAAGTCTCGATTTCAATTTCGACGGCCGGATGGACGATTTCTACTATTATGAGCAAGGCGTTCTCGCGCGACGGGAAATCGACATCGATTTCGACGAGACGATCGACCTGTGGGTCTATCTCTCCGAGGGTGTTTATATCAGCCGCATCGAGCGCGACCGTGACGGAGACGGTAAAGTCGATTACGTAAAGGACTACGGACTGGACGAAGATCGATGAAAGCGCCGACGAGGTACGTAACGGGTCTTCGTGCGATCGAAGCGTATGTGGAACGTATCGCCGATCAGGAAAAGGGCCCCTCTCGACCGACGGCGCCGACGCTTTTGTACTCGCGGACATCGAAACGTATCGAGGCGCTCATAACGCTTGCCGACGCCGCCGGCGTCCGTATTTCGCGAGTCGACTCGGGCGAGCTTGACGCCTGGGTCGGGGGCGGAAGGCACCGCGGCGTGGTGCTCGAGGTACCGTATGTTGCACACAGCGTGGCCGATTTTCGTTCTTTTCTCTCTTCGGACGTCCCCGCCGACGCGGTGGTGCTCGCTCTCGACGGAGTAACCGATCCCCATAATCTCGGCGCCGTTCTTCGTTCGGCCGATCAGTTCGGCGTGGACCTTGTGGTATTGCCGTCGCGTCGCTCGGCGCGTCTGAACGACACGGTACTGCGGACTTCCGCGGGCGCGGCGCTCGAAGTGCCCTTGGTGACGGTTCCGAATCTCCCGCGGGCGCTCGCCGACCTCAAGGAAGCGGGTTGCTGGGTGTACGGCGCCGACGTACGGGGTGATAGCGTCGTTTCGACCCGGATTACCGGACGCGTGGTCCTCGTACTCGGGAGCGAAGGCGAAGGCATGGGACGGCTCGTCAGGGAATCGTGCGACTTTTTGGTGAGGATTCCCGCTTTCGGAACGATCGACTCTCTCAATGTTTCGGTTGCCGCCGGCGTTTTACTGTATGAGATTCGGCGCCGACAAGGACTGTTCGACGAGTAACGCCGCGCGCTCGGCGTACGATTATCCGGCCGACCCGATAATACGTTCGGCGAGATGAACCGCGTTCAATACGCCCTGTTTTCCGATGCCCATCGTCGCTACGGGGACGCCCTTGGGAAGCTGCAGGATGGAAAGCAGCGCGTCCATGCCTGAAAGTGGACCGGCGAGAAGCGGTATGCCGATGACCGGCCGGTCGACCTGGGACGCCACTACCCCGGGAAGCGCCGCCGAAAGACCGGCGGCCGCGATGATCACGCGGTATTCACCGCCGCGGTCGGTGAGAAAAGCGACGAGCTCGGGAAGGTTGCGGTGCGCCGAGAGCACTTTGAGGTCATAGCTCATTCGTTTCGCTTCGAGCAGTTCGATGCCGGGCTCGATTCTGGGTTTGTCGGACTCGGACCCGATAATCATCAACACGTCGGTCATGAGACTCCTCCGCTATTCTTCGATAAGAAACTTCTGCCCGATGTCGTTGCGATACCAGGCGCCTTCGAAATCGACGGCCGAGACGGCTTCGTAGGCCCGCTTGTTCGCGGATAGAATCGTCGGTCCCACGCCGACGACGGTGAAACAGCGGCCGCCTCCGGTCCGAATCCTGCCTGCGTCGTCGCGATCGGTCGATGCGTGGAACAGCTGCAGCTTTCTCGCGACCGATTGCGGCAGTGAGTTCACGATGATTCCTTTCCTGTAATCGACCGGGTATCCTTCCGCAGCCACTACGACGCCGACCGCGTAGTCGGGCAGCATTTCTATCGGAAAGGTATCGATCGTGCCGTTGAGCATGGCTTCGCACAGATTCCCGAAATCCGACTGAATCAGGGGCAACAGGACCTGTGTTTCCGGGTCGCCGAAGCGTACGTTGTACTCGAGCAGCTTAGGTCCGTCGGCGGTGATCATCAGGCCGAAATAGAGGACGCCGGTGTACATCATGCCCTCGTTCGCGAGACCCGTGAAAGTCGGTTTGATGATGCGATCTTCTATCACCTGGAGAAGCT
>JAJRYZ010000067.1 GCA_024275515.1 Spirochaetota bacterium | reverse complement strand
GGTGACCTGGTCAACAAGGGGCCGGACTCGCCCGGTGTGCTGCGGCGGCTGCGGGAGTTGGAGGCCCGGCCGGTGCTCGGCAACCACGATCTGCTGTGGCTGCGCGAGCGGCGGATCGAGGATCCCCCGTTCCCGCCGGAAACGTGTAATCGTTTCGGGCTGCCCGGATTCGACCTCGGGAATCTCGACACGGTCGTAGTAGTAATCGTACAGCTCCGCCTCGCCGACAAACGGGCAGTGCGGCAGCAGATATCCCACCACGGCGGCAAACGGACGATCACCGCCCCGGCGATTCATCAGGTATGAGCAGGCCCGCGCGGTGACTTCGCCGTCCATTCTCTGGTAAGGGCCGATTCCTCGACCCGCGATTTCGACGGCAAAACGGTTCTGCCCCGTCGTGGCGGCGGGGAACACGGTAAACCCGGGCCCCCCTTCGCGCGACCGTCCCGGGTATCCGGCGCCGAACTCGCCGTACACCCGCCGCTCGAAGCCGTGATGCTGGTCGGGCCCCTGAAAATGCATCCGTCCGATGAGCGCGGTTTCGTATCCGGCGATCGAAAGCCCCGTCGCCCAGGTAGGGATACTCGAAGAGAGCAGAGACCGGTTATGGAGCACTCGGTTGCGCGCAGGGGTCCGCGAGGTCATGAAGCTCATCCGGCTCGGCACGCACAGAGGCGACGGACAATAGGCCGAATCGAAGCTCAAGCCTTCGGCGGCGAGCCCGTCGAGGTTCGGCGTACGAACGAGCCGGTTTCCGTAGGCGCCGATCACATGCTTGGAGTGCTGATCGGTCATGATGACGAGCACGTTGGGGCGAGCGGAACGCATGCCGTATTCAAGCACGAGTCCGCGCGGCGCGCAAGGGAAGGGAGTGTTTGCCGACACGGCGGCGGAAACTCACAGGCGGATTTCTCTCTGTGAGCGATCGGCGACCGGCACGACAACCGTTCGGCGGAACCCTCCACAGGTTGCGAGCCGTCGGTCGAACGCCTATAGTGTCGTCGAGCGAAAGATGAAACTGCTGGTGTTTGTTTTGAACAAAGAAGAGCTCCTCGACGACGTGCTTTCGGCCTACGTGGAGGCGGGAATCGACGGAGCGACGATTCTCGATTCCGAAGGCATGGGGAGGTTTCTGACCTACGAAGTGCCGCTGTTTGCCGATTTCAAAGAGTTCATGAAGGGTAACAAACCGTACAACAAGACTATCATCTCGGTCGTCAGGCATGAAAAACGCATTCCGAAGCTTATCTCGTTGCTCGATTCGGTATGCGGGGACCTGTCCAAGCCGGGAACGGGGATAATCTTCACGGTGCCGGTCGATTTCTGCAAGGGTTTGGTTCCGGACCCTGATGAGGAGGAGCAAAGTGCTGAGTCTCGCGGCACTACTTGACGAACGTCGCATACTCCTGGACATGGAGGCAAAGAGGAAGAAACACGTCATCACCGCGCTGGTCGACGTGATCGCCGATGCCGGCATGGTCGACGACCCGAAGCTGATCGCGCAGTACGTGCTTGAGCGCGAGAAACGCGCCTCCACCGGAATCGGGCGCGGAGTGGCGATCCCTCACTGGCTCGGAGAGGAGATTTCGGAGACCGTTATGGCTTTCGGGCGCACCAAGACGAGCGTCGCTTTCGACGCGATCGACGGGATGCCGGTCCGGCTCTTCTTTCTGATGTTGGGTCCCGCGGGTCGACCCACCGAGCACCTGCAACTGCTCAGCCGGCTGAGTCGAATTCTGCACAACGACCGGTGCGTCGACCGGCTTCTCAACGCCGCCGACCCGCACCAGATCCGGCTCATTCTCGAAGAGGAAGAGTCCGAGTAATGGCGACCGATCGATCGGCCTCGCTAGGAGCGGCCGGAAAGTGAACTCGATCGTGAAATGGCGACTCGCCCGAATCGTTTTCACCACAGCCTACCTCATGGTGGGGTGGATCTTGTTTACCGGCTCGTTCGACGCGGTCTCGTTGCTCATCGGGCTCGGGTTCTCGCTGCTCATCGCCGCCTTTACCTACTCCCTCTTCTTCGAGGATCAGGAGGTCGAACGACGATCGCTCCTGCCGCGGATCGATCTGTTGGCGGTATTCGTGCTTGTGTTGTTCTTCAAAATGTATGTCGCGAGCTTCCGCGTGCTGTGGGACGTGCTGCGTCGACGAATCAACCCACGAGTCGTTCATTTCCGGACTCGACTCAAATCGGACACGGCGCGGGTAATGCTCGCGAACGCGATTACCATG
>JAJRYZ010000066.1 GCA_024275515.1 Spirochaetota bacterium | reverse complement strand
CGCTTCCCATTCCGTCGGCACGTCGGAGTCGTCGCGACGCAGCCGGGAGGCGCTTACACGACCGAATGCCGCGGGCAACCGAAGCGCCTGAAACGACTATGAGGCCGCTTCCGGAGGCGAATCCGTCGCGCGGATGAGTTTCTTCACCTCCGCATCGAGACTCGACACGTTTCCCCGCGCCTTCACGCGACCGACCTTTTCCGCCTGCAGGTTCTTGACGGCGTCATGGACGGTCGCGATTTCCCGTTCGAGGCGCTCCAGATTCTTCTTCCGCGACTCGATCTCGGAATCCAGACGTTCCACGTCGGCAGCCGCACGAAGACGCGCGATGAGCTTCTGTCCGGCGCCGTTGATGTCGTTAAGACGCGCGATCGATTCCATCACCGTCTTGATCGATTCGTCCTCGACCTTGTCGGAAGCGTTTTCCTCCGCATAGGCGGCGCCGAGCTCGGTCGATAATTCGGCTACCTCGACTCGGAGACGCTCCACACCGTGTGCCAGGTTTTTCGCGGGATTTCGCATTCGTTCACGCTTTTCGATCTCGAGCCGCCGTTTTTCCACCTCGATGCGGTTCTGCTCGAGTTGCTCTCGCTCGCGTCTGAGCCCTCCGAGTTCTTCGAGCAACGGCCGGACCGGATGGAGCGCCTGCGACAACGGCGATCCCTGCTCGACCTCCGGCATCGGCCCGTCCAGGCAGATACGTCTGCCGGCCTCACGGAACGCCCTGCCGCGCTGAAGTCCCTTTGATTTTAGCGACCCGCGAAGCACCATTCCTTTTCCGCGCGCGAGAGTCTTGCCGAAAAACGACTCGGCGCGATCCGTCGTCTCAAGCGTACGAAGTTCTTGCTCCTTGTCGCGAATATTCTCATCGATCGCTACGACGCCCTCCACCGCTTCGGCAACATTCTGATAGGCGTCGGGATCCGAAAGGTATGTGTCGAGAGCCGCTCGCCCGATCGACTCGTAGTGGGTTTCGATTTCGTCGACCTTGGCCGTACAGTCGGCGTCGATTTGACTTATCGCCTCGTTGATCGAGTCGAGTTCGTCGGAAAGCTCGTCCCACTCCAGAATGGTTCGTTCCTTCCCGGCGATCTGCTCGAGCAGCTCGCCGATACGAGCGATCCTATCGGCATACGGCGACTGTTTCAAATCGGCCGAATCGAGTTCCACCAGCCGAGCGCCGAGGAGCTCGTACCGACTTTGTAGTGATTTATGATTCTCGTCCAGCAATCGTTCGAGATCGCCTATTGACTTCTTGTACGTCGACATGTAATGACTCTCCGTACATGCAGTATACACCACATGTGACTGCGGACAACATGGGACCGCCCCACGTCGGCGGACCGATCACGTCATGAACCGCCCGGTTCGTATACTGCTGCTCTTGCAGTTCCTCGGCGGCGCGATCCTTGTCGCGCAGCGGACGTTCTTTCCACTGTACGCCGACGGCGCGGGACTATCTCCGACGGCCATCGCTTTTGTTAACGGCGGCCGCCAGATTACCGGTATGCTCGCCGCCCTCATAGGGGGATACCTCGCCGACGCAATAGGAAGAAAATGGACCTACTTTGCCGGAAACGTCGCCTTTTTGTTCAGCGGCCTGCTCTTTCTCAGCGACTCGCCGACGGCGGTTTCCGTACTATGGATCGCGAGCGGATTCCTGTTCGGGCTACGCACCCTCGGCGGGCAGAGCTATCTCGTGGACGCCGCGGAGTCGAGGCGCCTCGGCATGACCTCCGCGTTGTTCACCTGGGGAACGACAATCGGCGGCGCGACGGGCACGCTCTTGCTGGGGGTGCTTCTCGATCGAAGCGGGTATGGTCCTTTCGCCTCTTCGTTGCTGTCGCTCGCCGCCGTGGTGCTCCTTCTTAACGCACTCGCGATGCCCAGGCTTCGCAGCGGACCTCGGGTCGATAGTCGCCGTCACGCAAGCTATCGCTCGCTCCTGCGAAGACCCGACGTGCTCATGCTCACGGCGCTTCGGTTTCTCCCGACCTTCTACTGGGGAATGGCGATCGTGCTCATACCGCTGCTATTGGTCGACCTGGGAGGTTCGACGCTGACCGTCGCAGCCTACGGGACCGTCAGTCAGGTGGCGGCCTCGATCGCACAGATCCTCACCGGGAGATTCGTCGACAAGCGCGGCCCGCGCGTACCGAGCATGGTCGTACTCATCGGCCTCGTGATCGCGATCGTCGGGACCGCCGTGTTCGCGGGAAACCTTGTTATGGTTTTTGCCATGAGCGCCGTCGCGGCCTCCGCGGCGTGGTCGATGTCCGCTCTCGTTCCCGTTCTTGTCGCGATAAGTCTCCCTCTTGAACACCGCGCGAAAACACTCGGCTGGATTCACCTCTGGTGGAACATCGGAATGGTCGTGGGTTCGTCGGTCGGCGGCGCGCTTTTCGAAGCCGGTCGCGCGCTTCCGTTTGCCGTTGCCGGAGTCCTGATGGTCGCCGCGCCGTTCGTCGCGCATCGGCTAACGACCGGCGCGCCGCAGGGGGAAGCGGGGGTGTAGACCCGATGAGGAGACTAGGCGAGCGAAGCGAGTCGTTCGATGTGTTTTTCCATCGCCTCTTCTCCGATGTCGATCAAATCGTACTGGCGCGTATCGAACATGCTGCGTTCGCCGATCCCGGGTATTTGAAAACCGACCTCGGCGAGGTCGAGACTGCGCCTGAGCTGCTGGGTACCGAGCACACTGAGAACCGTCGAGAAAAGTGATCCGAGTGTCCGGGCCCGCGGCGTCGCCATCGCAAATGAGAGGCTTATCCCGATCACAGGTTTCGCGCCCATCGCACGCACGACGTCTACCGGAATCTGGTCGACGATGCCGCCGTCAACAAGTCGCATATCGCCTATCGATACCGCATGAAAAAGGCCGGGTATGGCGCAGCTCGCCGCCACAGCCGCGCCGACGCTCGAAAGATCGGTCACGACCACGGTCTCACAGCCCGGTTTTTCCTCGGTCGGCGGCGGCAAGTACGCCTCAAGGACGGCAGTGTCGATGCGATCTCGCATCCTCGGAGAGGCGAAAACGACGCGGCGGTTGCCGTCGAGCTCGGTCGCCACGATCGCCAATTCTCTGGGTAGCTCTTCGAATGTTCGATTTCCGATCAATTCGTTCACCGTCGTCTCGATGCGCCGATTCGAAACGATTCCGGCGCTTCGGGAGTCGAGGATGTTCTTGGCGGTATCCTGCAGGCTGACGACGTTTCGAAACCAATCGAACTCGTGCACCGCCTCTTCTATTCGCTCCTGCGCCACGTCCGCGGCGTACAGAGCCGCAACTATCGAACCGGCCGAGGTGCCCGCCGCGTAGCGCGGAAGCAGCTCCCGGCGCCTACGCAGAGAGCGAAGTATGCCGACGTGCGCCAGACCGCGTGTTCCGCCGCCTCCGAATGCAATGCCGATCGAGCTCACGTCGTCCACTGCTTCCTGCGGCGCCCGGCGGCGCTCATTCGAAGACGCCGGGCGGCGACGAAAAACCGCTGGTGCGACGCAGCGACGCCCCGCCGGACGTCGCTGCGGGATCCCGCCGTGACCGGTTGACGCGGCGATTCCGACCCCGGAATCGTTGTATCAATAGTCGTCCATTCCGCCCTCGGGTACGGGCGGCTGCTTTTTCTTTTCGGGTATTTCGGTAATGCTGCACTCGGTGGTGAGAAGCAGACCGGCGATCGAGGCGGCGTTCTGGAGAGCCGACCGTGTCACTTTGGCCGGGTCGATAATTCCCGCCGCGACCATATCGACCCATTCCATTTTTTGGGCATCGAATCCGACGCCCTTTTTCGAATGTTTCGCCTTCTCCACGACGATCGAGCCGTCGAGCCCCGCGTTCGACGCGATCTGTCGGAGCGGTTCCTCGAGCGCACGTCGTACGATGCGATATCCGACCCCACGCGCTTCGACGGTTTCTTCGGGTTCATTCTGCTCGAGCGTCTTCGCCGCCTGCACGAGCACGACGCCGCCGCCGGGAACGATCCCCTCTTCGACCGCCGCACGCGTGGCCGACAGCGCGTCTTCCACGCGGTGTTTGCGCTCTTTCATCTCGACCTCGGTGGCCGCACCGACGCTGATCACGGCAACGCCCCCGGAAAGTTTCGCGAGCCGCTCCTGCAGCTTTTCCCGGTCGTAGTCCGAGGTCGTTTCCTCGATTTCGCGCTTGATTTGATTGATTCGTCCGGTAATATTCGTCTTCTTACCGGCGCCTTCGATGATCGTAGTTTCCTCTTTCTCGACACGGACGGTCTTCGCTCGTCCGAGCCGGCGAAGATCGGTGTTCTCGAGCTTGGCGCCCATCTCTTCGGAAAGCACTTCGCCGCCGGTCAACACGGCGATGTCCTGAAGCATCGCTTTTCGTCGGTCGCCGAACCCCGGTGCTTTTACCGCGCACGTCTGCAGCGTTCCCCGCAGCCGGTTGACCACCAGCGTCGCGAGCGCCTCGCCTTCGACGTCTTCGGCGATGATCAACAGAGGCTTGCCGGCTTGCGCGACTTTCTCGAGCACGGGCAACAAGTCTTTCATCGACGAGATCTTTTTGTCGTGAATCAGGATGTAGGGATCCTCGAGATCGACTCTCATCGTTTCGCGGTTGGTGACGAAATACGGCGACAGGTAACCCCGGTCGAACTGCATCCCTTCAACGACTTCGAGCTCGGTGCTCATGGATTTCGACTCGTCGACGGTGATGACACCGTCTTTTCCCACCTTCTCCATCGCGTCTGCGATAAGATCGCCGATGGCTTTGTCGTTGTTCGCCGAAATCGCCGCAACCTGTGCAATGCTCTCTTTGGCCGAAATGTTCTTCGACTGCTTTTTGATTTCTTCGACGGCCGACGCAACGGCATCGTTGATTCCGCGTTGGATACCCATCGGGTCGATTCCCGAAGCGACCGCCTTCAATCCTTCGCGAATAATCGCGTGGGC
This sequence comes from Spirochaetota bacterium, assembly GCA_024275515.1. Classification (GTDB taxonomy): domain Bacteria; phylum Spirochaetota; class Spirochaetia; order ARS1246; family ARS1246; genus JAJRYZ01. Next base: position 933 of record JAJRYZ010000066.1, on the reverse strand, counting down.
AAGAACGGTAGCGGTGGTGGTGCCGTCTCCGGCAACGTCGTTGGTCTTTGAAGCGACTTCCTTGAGAAGCTGAGCTCCCATGTTCTCGAACGGTTCTTCGAGCTCGATCTCTTTGGCAATCGTCACTCCATCATTGGTAACCGTGGGCGACCCGTACTTTTTGTCGAGAATAACGTTTCGTCCCTTGGGACCGAGCGTTACCCTGACGGCGTCCGACATGATCGAAACACCGCGGAGCAAGGCCATACGACCCGCTTCGTCATACAACAATTGCTTCGCCATATCCTTTCTCCTTCGAGAGCTGGTTGTGATGTGTACTCAAATATACTGAAAAATCGGCGGAACCGAAAAATTCTTTTTTTGCGGCGACGACGATACCGCAGATCGCACCCGACGAGGAGGTTCGCGACGGAACCACTCGCCGCCCGCCGGACGGGGCCGACGCGGCCCGGCGTCCGAAGGGTTTTGCGCGCCGGTGGAAAACGCGTATATTATGACGGGAATTAAAGATGGCCGTCACTTACCAGGACTACTACGAAATCCTCGGCGTTCAACGCGATGCGCCCCAGGAGAAAATACAGAGCGCGTATCGAAAGCTCGCGCGAAAGTATCACCCGGACATCAACAAGGACGCCGACGCCGAGGACAAGTTCAAGCGGATAAACGAAGCGTATGAAGTGCTCGGAGACCCGGAAAAGCGCAAAAAGTACGATTTGCTCGGGCATAACTGGCGGAACGGCGACGATCTTTCGCCACCGCCCGGGTCGGAGTGCCGAACCGACACCGGCGCACGCGACGGCGGCAGGGATTTCGCTTTCGATTTCGGAGACTCCGGTTTCAGCGATTTTTTTGAATCGCTTTTCGGAGGCTTCGGACGCAGCGTCCGGGAAGACGGAGACGAGTTCTCGAGGGGCGGTTTTGCGAACATCTTCG
>JAJRYZ010000065.1 GCA_024275515.1 Spirochaetota bacterium | reverse complement strand
GTCGCGCACGACTTGAGCGTCGTGGAGCACATTTCCGATCGCGTCGCAGTGATGTACGTCGGGAATATCGTTGAACTCGCCGAAACGGATAAACTGTTTCGAACCCCCAAACATCCTTACACCGAGTCCCTTCTCGGCGCCGTCCCCAAGCCGAATCCTCGGCTCAAGGCGAAGCGCATCATCGCTCCGGGCGAAGTGGCCGACCCGGGCAATCCTCCCCCCGGCTGTATTTTCCACCCACGGTGCGGATACGCGCAGGATATCTGCCGAACCCAGCCGCCCGAACTGGTCGATGCGGCGCCCGGACATCTGTCGCGCTGTCATTTCGCCCGAGAACTCGAACTTAAGGGTGTCGCGCCGGTCGCGGCCAAATGACCGACCGTGTAGAAGAAGATGTCACCGGGTTTCGTCATACTCATCTCGATCGCCACGCTGTCGCTTCTGCTCGTCGGTCTCTCGTGGTATCTCGACCGCGTATGGCGCCGCGCGGGGCGCGGCATCGAGATTCGCCATCGCACCGCGTACCGAATTCTTGAAAGCGGGAAAATCCCCGCGTTCTGGATGAAACGTTTCCTTAAGCCGGCCGGACTCGACACGCTCCGCTCGAAAACACGGGCGAAGCGGCACGCATTGACTATGCTCGACTCCTACATTCGATACTTCGACCGCGCCGCACCGTTTGAGACCATACAGGCGAAGCGCGTGTTCATGGCGGGTTTTTCCCGGGTCCGGGCGGCGTGGGCGGACACGCCGGAAGATAGAATCGGGAGCCTCATCGAGCGCACCGATTAAGTCCGAGCGGATATCGACCGGACCAATCGGGATTCACTCCGCGCTATGAGCTCCTCCCGGCCGTTTCCGCATCGATTCAGCGGGCACGGCCGTCAATATCGCGGCAAGCGGCACGTGAGGAGATACCGCACACCCTCGTTTCTACCGCCGTTACGACATCCGTGATACGATGCTCGCATGAACACGATGACTTCCCGCGAACGAATGCTTGCAGCCGTCAAACGGCAACCGGTAGACTACGTTCCCTGTTCTCCTTTCATCAATCCGCAGGACTATGTCCAGCGCATCGGGCGGCGCTACGGTTTCCCTTTCGGTCCGTCGCGCGAAGAAATCGTCACCTACTTCGTCGAGGAGCATGGTCTCGACATGACGCCGGCCTGCCCGTGGCAGAGCTTTTTCCCGGAGGACGGCGTCGTTTCCCGGATGCGCTACGACGCTCCGGTGCTGACGAAGACATGGAGCACGCCGGCGGGCGAGCTGAGTGCCGCCGTCACATACGACGACAATTGGCCCCACGGATACGACATTCCATTCTTTTCCGACTATACGATCGGCAAGTTCGTGCGTCCGTGGCTGGAAAACGAAGCCGACCTCGCGTGCTTGCGCCATATCCTCAGGCCGCCTTCGACGCGGGAACAGATCGACCGGCTGCGCTTCGGATGGGAAGCGACCAAGCGTCTGGCCGATCGATACGATCTGGCCACCATGGTCAGCATCGGCACGGGGCTGACCGGGGCGCAGCAGCTGGTTGATTCGACCGCGCTGTGCCTGATGGCGGTGGACAATCCGGAGTTGGTCGACGCCTATCTTGAGCTCGAGCACCAAACCACGATGAAAAACTACGAGATCGCTCTCGACTTCGGCGTCGACATCGTCCGCCGGAACGGCTTCTACGAGAGCGGCGACTTCTTTTCGCCTGCGATGCTTGAGCGGTTTCTGATGCGGCGAATCAACGAGGAGGCCGCGGTCGTCCACCAGGCCGGCGCGGTGTTCGGGTATACCGTGTTGACTGGATACACTCCGATGGTCGACTACCTCGCTCGGCTCGAACTCGATTGCATCATGACTCCCGATCCGTTCTTCCGCAGCGAGTCGCCCGAAGCGCTCCGCGACGCTTGTGGCCGGATGAGTTTTTGGACCGGGCCGAGCGACACGATTCACATGCCGTGGGACGACCAGGAGGCGGTGAGAAACGCGGTCGAGCGGGTCTTTGAAATCTACGGAAGGAGCGGGCTGATCGTCGCGGCCTGTTCCTCCGTCAAAGCCATTCATCCGTGGGAAAACACTCTCGCCATGATCGAGACGTGGAAGCGGCTTCGTTGAGCCGGAAGAGGACGACATGAAATCCGCAATCGACGATTTCACCGGCTTCTCCGATCGGCTTGCCGCGTGCGCGGAGACACCGCTGAGCGGGCGCTATCTCGAGATACTTCTCAAATGGATCGCCTACGGCCGATCGCTTTTTGAACCGTGGCCGCGGAGGCCGCGCGCCGGGCACTTCCTCGGCGGCGTCCTCTGGTATTGCCAGGAGACGGTCATGCCCTCCTTCGCCTTCGCGGCCGCCGCGTCGAGCGAAGCGTTCGATCCGTCGACGGCCGGAATCGGGAGGGACGAGGCTCGCGAGATCGCGCTTCGCGGGCTGCGCTACGCCTGTTTTACGCACGATACCGGACCCGCCGACTGCGTCAGACCGACAAAGAGCTGGGGACGACGCGAACCGGCGGGGAGAAAGTGGGGCGAGCGCGGATGCGGTTTTTTCCGCGAAACGAACGCCGGAAGACAGGCGGCGAATCTTGCCGCAACCGCGTACTTGATACGTGATCTCCTGGGAGACGAAGAGCGCGAGATGCTCGCGACGATCGCCCGTGACTTCCTTGAGCGTTTTCTCACCTACCCGATCCCGTCGGGACTCTACCACAACACCCAGATGGAGGAGAACGCGTGGACCTCCTTCGGATTGACCGGAGCGGCGCTTCTCCTCGAGGAGGCCGACGAGTTCGCGTCGTGGATGACGAGGATCGAGCAGTGGATGTTTCACGCGACCACCACGCCCGACGACATGTGGGATTTCCGCGCCGGACCGGGAGGAGCGCCGATCAACCGATGCGTCGACCAGCGGTTTACCACGCTTCCCGATTTCACGGCCGAGAACCACGGTTTCGTTCACCCCAGCTATATGAAAAGCTGCATCAATCTGATCGGCCAGGCGAGCGTTCTGCTGCGGCTGTGGGACCGGGCGATACCGGAGGCGGCCTTCCATCATCACCGCGACATTTTACGTGTTATCTCGCGTTGGTGCGACGACATGGGCGCACCTCACGCCCCGCAGGGGATGGACTGGCCGTACGTCAACTTTACGAGCCTATGCCAGACGCACGCGATGGCCGCGGTCAACCTCGAGCTTCCCGACGCGGCGCTCCTCGAACGTGCCTCCCTTTCGCGCCTGGAAACCCAAATCGAGGTGCATCGCGGCCGGCTGATCCCGGCGGAGACTCAAGAGCACTGCCACGGCCAACAGGATCCGGCGATAATGCAGGAACGGTTTATCAGTCATGTCGCCTACGTCTACCTGCTGCATCGTCTCGCAAGCGACGGTCCCGCACCGAGCGACGCGACCGAGTTTCGAAAGCGAATCGCCGGCGTCGAAGTCTATCCGCACGGCGGGGCGGCGATTCATTTTCACCGGGCCGGAAGGACCAGCGTTTCCTGGCGGAACGGCCCGATGGTGCTGCCTGCTACCGGCGACGGCCTCAGGACGATCGGACAGACCCGCGGATCGTTGCTCGCGCAAGTCGAGGTTCTCGATCGGCCGATCGATTCACGCCTGCTCTTCCGAACCGTCCGAGAAGCGGTCGATCGTCTTTCGTGCGTTTTCGAAGAACGGCTCTACGACGGGGCGATACGCAGACGGGTTGTTTTTTCCTCGTTTCCGGACGGTAGCTGCTTTGTGTGGGAGCGAGTGACCGCCGCCGAGCCGGTCTCGATAGACCGGGTGATTCAAGGACGATTGTCGGTCATGAACGACCCGGTGTTCGCCGCCTCCTCGCCGCCCGCGTCTCAAAGAACCGTCTATACCGCCGGCGGATCGAGGTCCTTTTCCGGCTACGCCGCGTCCGCCGCCGAGGCGGTCGAGGAGGTGTTCGATCTGTCGGGCTCGCCGTGGCTTAACGTCGACGATAAGTTCGGAATCGTGTTTGCCACCAGCGGGAGGCCACGTTACCGAAACCCTCATCATTGGAAAGTGTGGCACGCGATCGAGGATTGGATCGAGCTCGGAGGATTCGAAGACCGGCGAAGCTTCAAAGCCGATCAAACGATTTGTTGGACCGCGCTGCTCTGGCTGCCCGAGACCGATAGGCGAGCGACAAGCGTTTCGCGTTTCGACCTGATAGAAAACGACGACGAGAGGTTGTGTGCGCGGATCGAAACTCCCGCTCGGACAGGATACGTCGTTGCCCATTTCGGTGGAGAAGGCTGGGCGCCGCCGTTGGACCGAAGCGATTTGCACCAATCGCGGCTCGTCTTTCACAACGCTTTGAGTTTCACCGCGCCGCCGCCGGCCGACGGCGAACCGTCGATCATCGTCCCTCCCCGCGAGCCGGTCTCGATTGAAATCGTTCGAAGGCGGGACTCGTGAGCATCGTCATTCGGAAAGATCTACCGTACGGAGAACCGGCGCCGCCCGGCGCCCGGTGGGACCGCAAGCTCGATCTCTACCTGCCGCAAGACGCCTCCGGTCGGACGAGCGCGGTCGTCGTCATCCACGGCGGCGGATGGGTGAGCCAGACCAGGAAAGATGCGCGCGAGCGAAGCATCTGCACCGATCTGGCCTCCGCGGGAATCGCCGCGGCGTCGATCGACTACACGCTCGTCGATCTCGACGAGCCGGTACGGTCGCCGCCCGCGTGGCCCCGAATGCTCTTCGATTGCAGGGACGCCGTCGTCTTTCTGCGCGCTCGGGCGGCGGAGTTCGGCATCGATTCCGAGCGCATCGGAGCGATCGGAGGGAGCGCCGGCGGGCATCTCGCGGCGATGCTCGCGGTGACCGCGCCCGACGTCGACACCGGTCCGGCGCCGGGGGCGACGGTCGAGGCGGCGGTCGTTCTCTACGGAGTCGGGGATCTTCTGCACTGGATTCCACGAGCCGGACAGGCGCGTCTTGCGGTCGCCGCCGCGAAGATCATGTTCGGCGGAACCCCGGAGGAGGCCCCCGAAGCCTACGCGGCGGCGTCCCCGCTGCACTACGCCTCACCCGACTCGGCGCCGATGCTGCTCATACACGGAGAGGCCGACGAGATAATCGCCGCGTCCGAATCGCGATGGTTCGTACGCGGGCTCGAACGTGCCGGCGCCGAGGCGGAGCTGATTCTCGTCCCCGGGGCGCCTCATTCGTTCGACCTTCACCCCGGCTCGAGCGATCTGACCGAAGCGGTCGTCGGCTTTTTCCGCCGACATCTGTCGTGACGCGCGTGTTCCCCGCCGGGAACCTTTTCGCGCTCCGCGACCTCGATCGCCGGAGCCGATAACGGAGGTAAAGATGAAACAGGTGGAGCTTGCGCACAAACCGGATTTCGCCCAAGCGACCGCGCGGTGGGACGCCTTCCGGCGGAACGAGCGGGCCGTCGTCCGACGCGCCGACCTACCTGCTCCCGATAAGCGACAGCTCTTTGGAGAAATGGCATGCGACGAAGTGGTCGGCTTCGCCCCGCCGCGCGACGTTTTCGAGCGGAGGCTTTTGCCGCGTACAGATTTCTTTCGCGTAGTTGCACCTGGGATTGAAAGCACACCCGCTCGGAAGGTTGAGAAAATCGCCCACCTCGCCTTTGGGGACGACCCGTTTTTTCTTGAGTCGGGGATCGGGTTCAAGGACCGCGGACAGCAACGCCTCGGTGTACGGATGCCTAGGCGTCTCGTTGAGCGCCTCGCTGGTGGTAAGTTCGACG
>JAJRYZ010000064.1 GCA_024275515.1 Spirochaetota bacterium | reverse complement strand
TTCGCCCGCCGCGTCGAGCCAGTCGTAGGCGGTCACATCGAGGCCGGCTCGCGAAAACGAGTCGTTCAGCCGCCTAACCGTGCGTCGGATCGCCGAACCGTCATCGAGACGCACGAGAATGTAGTGCCACGCGTCGGGGTCGATCGCGTTGTACGGCTCGACCGCCGTGTCCGCCGCGGTCGAAATGGTCGAAAAAAGCGCGTCTTGCGTTTCACCGGATTGATTCTCATCCGCAATCACTATCGAGTCGGCGCCTCCGAACAGAGTCTCTTCATCCACGGCGCCCAGAGCGCTCTTCTCCTCCGCGGTAAGGACCGCCTCGATATCGGTAATCTGGGTCATTCCGTTCAGCGCGCGCATGTTTTCGCCGTCGAGATACGACGTCATCATCTGAGACGCAACCGACACATCGAAGATTCCGACGACCGGCACTTCCCGTACTTTCATTCCCGCAACGCCGCCGATGCTGGTGAGAATGACCGGATCACCGATGTCCACCGCCTCCGCCGCGGACTCTCCGAGCATGTCCAGCGTGTCGGTGGAGAGCACGATTCCCTCTTCCCCACGTTCGAGAAATCTGCCCTTTACGATATTGATATTGTCGGGGAAAAAAGCTCGATAACGATCCGGATCAACGGCGATGAGCTGAGACACTGCGCGCCCCTTCTCTCCGAATTGCAGCGTCGCCATTCCGTTGATCTGGGGGCTTACCGCCGACACGCCGGGAGTCGATTCGATCACATCGACGACTTGTGTGAACTCCCGGATGATCGGCGCCGCCTCGTCGTCGGTCAACATCTCCGGACCGCTCGCGAGGAGAGAAGGCGCATCGAGGCTCGCGGGAAACACGACGATGTGCCCGGTGTTGTACTCAATGAAGCTCTTGCTGATCCCGGCGGTAACCGTATCGATCACCGTATTGCCGGCAATGAGAAGGTACATTCCCGCGGCAATGATGACGCCGATAATCAGCGTCTTCGTTTTGTGTTCCCTCAAGTTCCTTGAGACGATCTTGAAGAGGATTGCCATTGCTACGCTCCGGAATGCGTCTCGACGCCTGCGACGGCCGCCGAGCCGTTGGTCCGGACATCTTCGATGATTCGGCCGTCGAGAAGACGGATAAGGTGGTCGGCTATTCCGACGATCGACGGATCGTGCGTCGAGAAGATGAACGTCGTCCCCAACTCGTTGTTCATTCTCTTCATCAGCTCGATAATCGCCTCTCCGGTCGTCGAATCGAGATTCGCCGTCGGTTCATCCGCGAGAACGATTCGTGGTTTCGTCGCCAACGCCCGGGCAACGGCGACACGTTGTCGTTGTCCCCCCGACAGCTCGCTCGGCTTGTGGTCGTGCCGGTCCGCGAGACCGACCGACTCGATGAGGTGATAGATCCATTCGGACCGTTCCTGCTTCGACATCGCCGTTTTCCCGAGAAGCAGCGGAAATTCGACGTTTTCGTAGACGGTAAGCACGGGAACAAGGTTGAACGACTGAAAAATAAACCCCAGAACTCTGTGTCTGAGCGTCGTTGTCTCTCGGTCCGAAAGGTCTCCCGTTTCGGCGCCGTCGATACGAACGCTCCCCCTCGTCGGCGTATCGATGCATCCGATTAGGTTGAGAATCGTCGATTTCCCGGATCCCGACGGTCCCGCGATCGAAATGAAATCCCCTTCCTCTATTTCGAACGAAACGCCCTTTACGGCGTGGACTTCGGTCTTTCCGAGGGGATAGATTTTGTGTACGTCTTTGAGCTGTACAATTGGCATTCTGTCCTCCGCATGGTCACACGGAAAAGATACGGAATGTCCGGCGATGATCCAATGGATACGATGTCAAAAAAAAACGAGGTGTAATGAGCAACTCCGATCGATATTCACGCATTTCAACGCCTCTCGGCGCCGAATCGCCGTGGAAATGACCATCTTGCAGCCGCTGAATCGCTCCGATTTGGAGTTTCTTCTGGAATTTGAACTTCTATTCTGTTATGCCGATCTCTCATGACTCATTACGACGACGCCGCACAGAGCGCGATTGTGGTCCGGAACCTCACGAAAGACTACCCGCGAAGAACGATCCAACCCGGCGTCAAAGGAGCGATCAAGGGCCTATTCCACCGGAAGAGGGAAATCGTGCGCGCGGTTGACGAGGTGAGTTTCGTCATTTCCCGCGGGGAGATGGTCGGGTACATCGGACCGAACGGAGCGGGGAAGTCGACCACCATCAAGATGCTCTGCGGCGTCCTGCTTCCCACCTCGGGAACCGTACGGGTGCACGGGCTTGATCCGTTCGAGCAACGTAAGCGATGCGCGCCGCAGATTGCTGCGGTTTTCGGACAAAGAAATCTGCTGTGGATGGATCTCCCCGTTTCCGACACCATGCAGCTTCACAAACAGATCTACCGGATTCCCGATGAACGTTACGAAGAACAGCTCACGTATCTCCGGGAGACCCTCGAGCTCCAGGAGTTCTGGGATATGCCGGTAAGACAGCTCAGCCTCGGGCAGAAAATGCGCTCGAACCTCGCCGTCTCGATGCTTCACAACCCGTCGATCCTCTTTCTCGACGAACCGACCATCGGAATGGACGTTTTAATCAAGGCGAAGTTTCGCGACATGCTCAGATACCTGCAAAAACGGCTGGGAATTACGGTGGTGCTCACCACGCACGATCTTTTCGACATCGAGGATCTCTGTCGAAGGGTGATCATTATCGACAAGGGAAAGCTGGTGTACGACGGCGATCTCGACGGGCTTCGACAAAACGCCTCCGGGACGAAGCTTCTCATCGTCGATCTGACGATGCAGACGAAGATCGGTACGCTCCCGGAGGGTGCGACCGTCGAGCGGCAGGAGGAGCTACGGGTCAGGATTCAATACGACCCGACTCGCCTCTCGACGGCGGACCTCGTGAAGCACGTCGCCGAACGCTACCCGGTGCGGGATCTGACGATCAGAGAGCAGGACATCGAAGGCATCATTCGCGAGATGTACGCGCGACCACACGCCGAGGAGGAAGCCTGACGATGCTTCGAACGTTCCTGTTCATCGTTCGGAACGTATTCAGGCAGCATCTCCAGTATCGTGCGAACGTCTTCTACACGCTTATCCACGTACTGTTCTACCTCTTCGCAAAGGTGGCGATCTGGACGGCGCTTTACGCGGGGAAAGAAACGGTCGCGGGGACGACTCTCGAGGAGATGATTACCTATATCATCGTCGTACAGCTCGTCGGGATCTTTTCAAGCGTGTACGTGTCGGGACAAGTCGAAGAGCGGGTAAGGAGCGGCGACGTCGCGATCGACTTGCTCAAACCCATCGACCTGCGGTTGTTGTTCGTTTTTCAGAACTTCGCCGGGTCGATCTACTCTCTCACGATCAACGCCGTCCCGATGCTCGCCGTCGCGCTCGTCTTTTTCCGGGTTGACCCGCCCGCATCGCCGGTCCATCTCGCCTACTTCATCGCGAGCCTCTTCGGCGCCTATCTCGTCTCGGCCATGATCGAGTTCGCCAAGTCGGCTGTCGTGTTCTGGTCGCTCAGACCGAACACTTTCGCCTGGGTGTTCACAGGATTCGCCGGCGCCTTCGGGGGAGGCGCGGTGCCGCTTTGGTTCTTTCCGCCGGCGCTCATGGCGCTCGCGAGGGCCTTACCGTTTCATCTCATTCAGTTCGTTCCCGCCGCCATCTACCTCGGAAAGATCCCGGTCGCCGAGCTTCCCTTTGCGATCCTGAGACAGGCTGCCTGGGTCGTCGGTTTGGGATTGTTGCAGGCGGCCCTCTGGCGCCGAGGAATCAGACGCATCACGGTCTACGGAGGCTGAGCATGATTGCGGCCGTTAAACGGTGGATCGTCTTCCGGCTGCTTCTGTTCAAAATGAAGCTCAAAAGCGATTTCGGCTACTATCACCAGGTCCATACCTTTATCAGTCTTTTCGTTATGATCGTCGGCTATCTCGGGCAGTACATGGCGGTCTGGATCATCATGAACAAGTTCCAATACATCAACGGATGGTCGACTTACGAAGTGCTCTTTCTCTACAGTCTGAATCTGCTCTCCTACGCCGCGGGCGGAGTATTCAGCCAGGTCTTCTGGCGACTCGATCAAGCGCTCCTTAGCGGCGGACTCGACGAGGTGCTGATCAAGCCGATTGATCCATTCGTCTACTACCTGACGCGCGGAATCGCCGTTCAATATTCGGCGCATATTTCGTTGAGTCTGTTCTTCATCTTCTTCTCTCTCGGCAAGCTCGGAATCGTGCTCTCACCGTACAACGTGGTGTGGCTCGTCGGCATCTGCATCGGCGGCTCTCTTATCCAGGGTTCGATTACGATCTCTCTCGCAAGCACCGCTTTCTGGACACGGCAGGCCGGCGGCCTCGTGCAGTTCGCTATTCAAAGCCTTCGGGAGTTTATCCAGTTCCCGATTTCAATCTACCCGTGGATCGTCCAGTTTCTGTTTACCTTTCTCATACCCTACGGTTTCGTTAACTTCTATCCCGCTTACCGGTTCTTCCATAAGACCGACGTCGCCGCGTTTTCGATAAGGCTACCTTTCGCCACGCTCATCATCGGGGTGTTCATGGCGGTCGGTTCGTATGCCGTCTGGCGACGGGGGTTGAGACGCTACGAGAGCATCGGAGCGTAGCGGCGTGCGACGCGTGTATCTCGAAGGTCTCGAAAAATGGTATTTGACAAAGCACGACAATGCAGACCATAATAGTGATGAATCGTGCATTTTTTCTCGGATTCGGCGCGGCGCTTGTGTTATTGTTAAGAGGGCGACCTGCCGCGAGAAACAGTTTAAGAGGGTCGATTGCATGAACCGAAGACTAAGACGAGCCGCGAGACTGCTCGCCGCAGCGACAATGCTCCTGTCCGGCTTCGGCGGGTTGTTGTACGGGCAATACCACAATTCACCCGGCGCTTTGATATGCTCGGACTGTCACACCATGCATTACAGCCAGGGTAACGCCGCTCCGGCGAACGCGGAGGCCGGAGGACCCTGGGACAAGGCGTTGATCGCCTCCAGTCCTCTCACCGTGTGCCTCTCATGTCACGACGACAACTCCCGCGGAATAGACGCGCCGGACGTGGTGGGCACGGATTCGCAGGGCCTGTCGGAGCGAGCCGGCGGCTTCTTCGCGCCCCCCGAATCCTTGAATCAAAACGGACACAATATCAGCGTCATGGCGCCGGGCATTGACGACTCAAGCGGCATGTGCACGCAATGTCATTTCGGGGGGACGGTTTCGACCGCGGTGGTTACCTGCGTTCACTGCCACGACCCTCACGGGAACGACAATTATCGAAACCTGCGCTGGGCGAACGATCCGGGCAACGAAACGGATATCGTGGCCTTCGTGAATCCGGTGGCGAGCGGATTGGACGTCTACGAACGGGCCAACGTCAGGTATGCCGCGCCCGCGGCGCAGAGCAGCACGTGGCGGGAAGTAACGAATATCTGTCTCGATTGTCACCACGTGTTTTCGGGGCAATCGTACACCGACCCGGAAGGCGACGACATCCACAACCGGCATCCGGTGCTCGACAGCGAGCGAGGCGCCTTCCCGACCGTGAGCTCCGGCGGGACCGCCACGAATCCCGCGCATTGGGTCGGCGGAACCGGTCCGGGGTTCTCCATACCGCGGGTGCCTTTCGTCGTTAAAGGCGCGACGAGTTACGCCCAAGCGTCGGAAGTCTCCGAAGAGAACGCGCCGTTCTGCCTGAGCTGTCACAAGGCTCACGGGTCGGAGAACGCCTACGGCCTGCGCTGGCCCTACTCGAATGAAACCGGCGCGGGCTGCCGGCAGTGCCACGACCGGTGACATCCGGCTGAGATTGCGGCCGCCTCGTCCGCCGCGCCTCGCTATCCTTTTACTGCGCCCGCGGTCATGCCCGAAACCAGATATCTCTGTCCGATGATATAGAGAACGACGATCGGCGCGATCGTGACGACTACGTCGGCATACACGAGATTCCAGTCTGCGACACGTCTTCCGTAGAAATTGTACACCGCAAGCGTCATTGTCCACTTCTTCGACTGATTGAGGACATAAAGTGGAAGCATGAACTCGTTCCATGCGTTGATGAAGTTGATGAGTATGACGGTTATCGTAACGGGTTTCAAAAGCGGGAATATGATCCGGACGAAGGCGGTAACCGGTTTGCATCCGTCTATGAGGGCCGACTCGTCCATCGCGCGCGGGACGGTTCCGACGAAACCGTAGTATAGAAAAATGCTGAATGGGAGAAGCAGCGCGCCGTAGAGCAAGATGATTCCAGCGTACGTATTCATGAGTTGCACGGCCTGAAGGGATCGGATGACTGTGATCATGTTCAACTGAGCCACCAGCCCGAGCAAGAAGTAATAGTAGACGATCCTGGTAACCCGGGTGCGACGTCTTGACAGGACGAAGGCCGCAAGACTCGAGCTGATCACGCTCACCGTGACGCTGAGTGAGCTGATGAGCACGCTGTTTAGGAACGAGCGACCCAGACGACCCTCGCGGATCACCGTGGGATAGTTCTCCCAGTAAAACTTCGTGGGAAAACTCAGGTTCATCAGATTCGCTTCGCCGCGGCTTTTCAATGAATTGAAAACCACGAGAAGAAACGGAACGAGTACTACTAGGCCGATCAGCCAAAGCGCCGCTTCGCAGAGCGCCAACCTCGCCGTGTGTGATTTCATTCTATCTCGATCTCCCTGCGGTCAAGCAATCGGAGCGTGACGAAGGCAACGAACGTGGTAATCAGAAAGATGACCACTCCGAGGGCTGTTGCGAAACCGTATCGCCCGGCGGAGAATTCGTAAAACACGGCGGTATTGAGAACCCCGGTCGCGTACCCGGGACCGCCCCGCGTGAGAACGAACACGATGTCAAACACTTTGAGACCCCAGATCAGATTGAGTATGACGTTCACCGTAAACGCCGGCCTCAGGAACGGAAGGGTAATCATGACAAACTTCTTCAGGCCGTTCGCTCCGTCGATATCGGCGGCTTCGTAGTACATGCCGGGAATGACCTGAAGACCCGCGAGAAAAATCACCATGGAGTAGCCGGACAGCCGCCATACCTCGACCGACATCACCGCTCCCATCGCGGTAGAGACGTCGGCTAACCACTGTCGCGTCAGACCATGCAACCCAACCGCGTTGAGAATGGCGTTCAGCAACCCGTCGACCGGATGGAAAATTGAGGTAAAGACCAGACCAATCACCAGAGGCGAGAGCACGACCGGCAGATAGAATACGGTTCTTAGGATGTTCTTCGTTCGAAAGTCACGATTGAGAGCCAGCGCGAGAAGAAGGCCGATAAGGACCTTCAGAACCGTCGTCGTCAACGCAAACTTTAACGTGTTTACGAGGAATGAAAAACTCCTTCCAGAACTCGAGAAAATCTCCCGAAAGTTTTCGAACCCGATGTAACGGATCTTGTTCGAAAAGGAGTTCCAGTTGGTCAAAGAAAACCCAAACCCGAGGATGCTCGGCAGGATGAACAGCGCTGAGTACAACAGCAACGCAGAGATCAAAAAATAGCCGGGATAGAGCGACTGTCGCTTCAAACGGATTCTCCCGCGAATTACTTGAATAGTCCGCACCGCGAGCCGGTCGTCTGCAGGGCCGCCGGACGGCATAATCGTTGTTTTCGCCGTCCGGCGCGTCCCGCGCCATAGAAAAGGGCGGATCTAGAACCCCTTGATACCGGCCGCCTTCGCGGTCCTTGCTCGATTCGCATCGATATTCGCCAAAGCTTCTTCGGGCGTGATCGCCCCGACAAGCACCGACTGCACTTCTGCGCCGTTGCTCATCATGTCCCAGAAAAGGATTCCGGTCGAGCCGTCGGGTTGAAAGTTCCCGTTGACCATGTCGGTCATGCTCGACAACCCGACCGTCGGTCTTTTTTCAACCTCGGGAAACGACGGATTCCCCAGGTCATCCCTCATGGAATAGAACTTGTTCAGCACATCCGGTCGGGTCTTGTAGTTGAACCACTGTCGCACCGCCTCGACATGATCGCCGTCCTTCACCGCCATTTGTACGACACCGCCTGCCGAAGTGCCGAAAACGGTGGTCTCCCCGATGGCGCCGATGGGAGATGGAAACATCTTGAAACCCTCGGCGCCTGAATCCGGATAGTCACGGAGAACTTCCATCTGCCAACTGGTGTACCCAAGGAACATGGCGTACTTGCCCGTTCCAAGAGCCTCGGTTGCCCGAGTCCATGTATCCGACATGTACGTTTCGCCGAAGTATCCTTTGGCGGCCAGTTCTTTGATCTGCTCAAGAGCGAGTCGGAACTCTTCGACGTCGGCAAACTTCATCTGGTTGGTATTAAGCTTTTCGTAGAGGTCGGGGATACGCTCGTGTGCCTGGGCTGCGATCTCGTCCAGGAAAAGCTGAGTGTGCCACAGATCGATGGGAATTTCGTAGATTTGGATGATTCCGTTTGACGCAAGTACTTCGCATACGTTGAGCAGTTCGTCATACGTTCTCGGCGGCTCGAGATTGTACCGGTCGAAGATCTGATCGTTGTACACGAATCCCCAACCGTCGATCGACCACGTGTTCAGAGCCAAGAGCTTGCCGTCGAAAGTCGTGGTGGCCTTCGCCCATTCCTTTTCTCGCGCGGCCCACGGCTCATTGGAAAGATCCAGGAGCTTATCCAGGGGCAGTTGCAGCATTTCGAGCCCCGCCGCCCACATGAACACGTCCGGCGCCTCACCCGTGTTGAGCTTCGTCTTCAGAATCTGCAGATACTGGTCGTCCGGGTTGACTTGGTAGTCGATGGTGATCCCGGTTTCCGATTTGAAATCCTCCGCGATCTCCCTGTCGATGTCCTTGATCCAGTTCTGGGAAGCCGCGATCGTAATCGTGACCGGTTTACCCGATTCGCTTTTTCCCTCCGCGACCAGCGATGCGGCGCCCGCGAGCAGTATCACAGATGCGGACAACAAAACGGCTGTTCTTTTCATACAACATCCTCCTTGCTATGATCGCCATATGTTTCATGGCGAATCGATTGTACGGCAGTTCGAAGCGGTCGTATTTAGACGTACCCGCATTGCCGTGTGGATTTTTTTGACCAACTCGGTTCATGGTCGTCCGAAGATCTCATTCCGGATCTGACGGGGCAAGGATGCGCAGGCACATCAAGACAATCCGCGCGCAACTATTCATCTATTATTCGGCGCTGGTGACGCTCTTGTTCCTCACATCGACCGGCGTTGTTTACACCTACGTTTCCGACATTCTCAGGCAACGGGCGAAAGAATCGCTCGGCCAAATGGTCCAGTCGCTCACGAGCCGGCTCGACAGTCGGCTCAGGGTAATGAACGAGACCTCCATCAGAGTCGCTTACTCCAACTTGGTTAAGGAGCGCTTCGACAGTTACCGCACCGTGCCCGAGGCGATCAGCAACTACTACGACCAACGGGCGTTGCGCGATATTTTCATCGCTATCATGGGCCCGCTCAGATCGGTGCTGCAGCTGAACCTGTACGATTTCGCAGGCACCGTCGTGGGGGCCGGATACCGGAACTACGCGAAGTCGGTGCGTACCGAAGATAAGTCGTGGTACTCCCGAACCGTGGCGCTCGAGGGGAGCAGATACTTCACGGCTCCGTATGTCGACGACGAAACAGAAAAGCGGGTAATCGGGCTCTGTCGGGTCTACTACGACAATGCCAACGTTCCCGTCGGGATCATAGAGACGCTCCAGGAGTACTCCTTACTTTTCGCTCCGTTTATCGCGTTCCGCGACAATCCTCCCGGCGGCTACGACGCAAGTCGCGTGTACGTCATCGACGACCGGAACAGATTGCTTTTTCCGCTTGCCGACGGTTTGTCGACCGAAGATCTCGACTTTGTGGAACGCGCAATGGAGCTTGCCGATGCCCCGCCCGAACGGAATCCGTATCCTCACGGGAGGGAGTTTGCGGCTTTTTTCACTTCCGCGTATTCCGATTGGACGGTGATCCTCGCCCAACCAACAAAGAACCTGCAGTTACCCGTGCAATCGTTTTCGCGGTTGATCGTGTTTCTCCTTGCCGTGTCGATCGGTCTTGGGCTGGTCGCGTCGTTCCTGCTCGCCAAACGACTCGCGCTTCCGATCGACAGAATACACTCGGAAGTCCGGGCGATCGATATCGATTCAACGCCTCACGCTGCCGCCGGGTCGCTGGGCAGCGGATTCAACGAACTCGAGGACCTGTACGAATCGTTCAAGCAGATGGGCGTGCGGCTGAAGCGATCGATGGCGGAACTCATCGATGCCAAATCGCAGGAGATGAACGCCCATCTGTTGGCACTGCAGTCTCAGATGAATCCTCATTTCCTTTACAACACGCTCTCGATTATCAGCATCCTGGCCGAAGAGCACGAAACGGCGAGCATCGTTAAGATATGCGATGACTTTTCTTCGATGCTTCGTTATATCTCTTCGCACGCGCCCGAACTGGTCCCCTTGGCGCAGGAGATCGATCACACCATCCGATATCTCAAACTGATGAAGTATCGATACGAAGAGGATCTAGACTACCGCTTCGATGTCCCTGAGCCGATGAGCGACATCCGTGTGCCGAAGCTAATCGTGCAGCCGCTCGTCGAGAATGCGATGAAGTACGGGATCCACACTTCGCCGCCCTGGCACATCTACATCCGCGGCCGCATCGATGACGGCGTGTGGACCGTAGAAGTGACCGACAGCGGACCCGGCTTTGACGAGCAGAAACTGGCGCAGCTGCGCGAACGACTGGACGCCATGGGATTCGATCGGCGAATCGGCGGCTTCCAAGTCGAAGGGATTGGTCTCCCGAATATCTGCACTCGTCTTCGATTGCTCTATGCGGATCGCGCCGTTTTCGTGATCGAGAACGGACCGACCGGTGGCGCCAGAGTCCTGATCGGCGGAGATGCAGGAACCGGAGGGCCTTGGTCTTGAAATCGGTACGGAGCGTCCGCATCTGCGTGGCCGAAGATGAACCGAAAATCCTGCAGAACATCGTAAAGAAAATCCAGATGAGCGGCACGGAGTTTTCGGTAGTCACGACGGCTCGCAACGGCGTTGAGGCGCTGCGAGGCATGGATGAAGAAACGCCCGACGTGCTGATTACCGACATCGTCATGCCGATGATGGACGGCCTGGCGCTGATCAAAGAAGTGAGGAAGCGATATCCCCACACGCACGTCGTAATCGTCAGTGGGCATGACGACTTCCAATACGCAAAGACGGCGCTCCGGTATGGTGTTGATGACTACCTCCTCAAACCGCTGCGCGTGGAGACGCTGAAGGAAACGTTGTCGAAGATAAGCGAGCGCTTACTTTCGGACGCACACGATTCGGCGCGCGAAGAGTTGTTTAGTGTGGTGCACGGAAAAACGTCTGTTGGGGCTCCGGGACTCAAAGAGACACGCATTTGCGTCTTGCTCGTGTGCATTGGAAACGTGCATTTGCTTCCCGCCGATGAGACGATCGGTCCGGATTTCCTCGCGTTCCTGAACGAGTGTTGGGCGAACGTCCGACGAAATATCGAAAGGTGCGTGCCGTGGAAGGTCGGGAGATGGTGGATGATCGACGACGATGCGCCAAACCAGAAGTTCCTACTGCTCGAAGCGCCGGCCGGGGTGGCGGAGCTGCAAAAAGGAGCCGTCCAGGCCCTGCATCGCGCGGTCGAGGCGAGCTTCCGCCCGTTCCCGGCAAAGCTCTGTTACTCGCTCGAGGCGACCGGTATCGACGGCGTCCACTCGACTGCCAATCGCGCGAGACATGCGCTTAGCGAATGTGCGGAGATCGGCGCGTCTCAAATGGTCGATATCGATCTGACCGAGGACGCTCCCGCCATGCACCTCGATGAAGGTCTACACGATCTTGACCTGTTGCAGTACTTGGGGCATGGAGACCTCGATTCGTGTGTGCTCCGAACCAAAGAGCTGTTGGCTACGTGGCTGGATGAGCACCCGAATCAGGCCCGGTTTGTTGAACGAATGCGGAAACTGGCCGATGCAATGTGCCCCGAGCCGGAAGAGGGCGTGGATTCCCGGCGAACGATCGCGGGTATCGTGGCCTCCGCCCTCGTGGAGCATGCGACTCGCGCGGAATTCACCTCCGTCGTTTCACAAGCCGTCGGGACGCTTCTCGTTTTGCATGCCGCACAACTGACCCCGGAGAGACTCGCCACGTTGATCGGGCAGTATATTGAGCGCAACTACCATCGTCAGGTTGACTTTGCCGCCATGAGCGAAATCTTCGGCTATAGCGTTTCGTACCTTTCGCGCACGTTCAGGCGATTCCGCGGTATTCCTCCGGTCCGATACCTTTCCGATCTGAGAATTGGGAACGCAAAGAGACTACTGCTCCAGCACCCGGAATTGGACATCAGCGTCGTCGGCGCCTCGGTCGGCTTCCCGGACCAGCACTATTTCTCGCGGATATTCAAAAAAAGGACGGGGAGCACCCCGACCGCCTTCAGGGCGACGGGCGCCGGTCGGCAACTGGAGGCATAATAATGGTGCAATTCGATCAGGACTTCGAAAACGGCAGTCTCGGGCAGGTGACGCGGCTGGGGCCGGACTGGTATCACGTAGGGCTTCGTCCCGACACCTGGTACTGGACTCATTTTCGGGTGCGCGGCTGCAGAGGGCGGGAAATCACCTTTGCGCTCACTTATCTGCCTCACCCGCATTCCAACCGTTGGGGCGTAAACGAAACGGGGAATCCGGAAGATCCCGACTACGGCTGCCGGTCTCCCTATGTCAGCTACGACCGAACGTACTGGATGCACGTCGATTCGGCTGAAAAGATCGCGTCGATGCCGAACACGGTTCAATTTACGCACCGCTTCGAAGAGAACGAAGCTTATCTCTGCTATACGATTCCATACACCTACTCCGATCTTCTGTCGTACCTGGAAACCATCCAGGATCATCCGCTGATCGCGGTCGAAATGATCGGCAAGACACGCGAGGGGCGGGATATCCCGATGGTAAGCGTGGCCGACGACGGAGCCGAAAAAGAAACTATCATGATCATTTCCCGCGAAGACGGCGACGAGCCCACGTCGAACGTCGCGCTCGAGGGAATGATCGGCAGGTTGACGGCGGGCGACGACGCGATTCGCGCGATGCTCGAGCGCACGCGATTTCGCATCGTCCCGATGGTCGCCGTCGATTCGGTCGTCGGCGGGTCGCCCTACGGAGGCAGATACTATATGGCGCGCGAGTGGTTTCGCGACCCTCCGCTCCCGGAAATCAAGGCCGTGAAAGACGTAGTGGCCGACTGCTTCCGGAACTCGACGGTAAGGCTGATGGGCAAGCTTCACGGCGGACAGACCTACGACAATCGACCGATATGGGATTTCCGCGTGTTCGATTTACGCCTGCGAAAACTCATTCCGAAGACAACGCCCCGGCCCCTCGATCCCGTCTGGAACTGCGTTTTGCGAGATGCCGTTCCGTGGGTGCGGAAGCTCACGATTTTTGAATCGTTCCTTCAACAGACCTACGACTTCTGGCCGTTCTTTTCGACCCACACCAACGGGCGCGACCCGGAGAACCTTCGCGCCGGTGGCGTCCGGTTTGCGGATCTCCTTGCGCGGTACGTACAACAGTGACTTCGAATTCGGCTCGCCGTATTCGAAATTGTCTGCCTGCAACTCTTCTCTTGACCGGCCGGACCGGATAAGGTGCAATGAGTCGATGTAGCTTGTACGGACGACACAAGGAGGGGCTATGAGTTATACCTGCGCGCTTCTGGGCTGCGGCCCGCGCTCGAAAGGCCACGCACGGGCCTACGAACATATCACACGGGGCCGGCTCGTCGCGTGCTGCGACCTCGATGCCGACCGGCTCGCCGCTTGCGCTGATGAGTACGGCATAGCGTCGCGCTACGGCGACCTCGATGAAATGCTCAAGGTGGAGCGTCCCGACGTCGTTCACCTGGTCACCCCGCCCACGCTGCGGGTAGATCTGATGAAGAAGCTTTCCGTTGCGGGCGTGCCGGCGGTCATTGTGGAAAAGCCGATCTGCGTCGGCGCCGACGACTACAAGGCGCTTCGCGAGCTGGCTCACAGTTCCCGAACGAAGTTCACGGTGAATCACCAACTCCGCTACCATCCGCGCGTGCTGGAGTTGCTCGACTCTGTGCGAAAGGGTGAAATCGGCGAGGTGCGTTTTTTGGACGCCTCGGCCGTTTACCCCATGCCGGGCCAGGGAGTGCATGTGCTCGACTTGCTGTTTTCCTTTGCCGGCTACCCCGAAGTCGAAACGGTGTTCGGAGCTTCGTCGGGATACGACGATATCGACGGCAGACATCCCGGCCCGCGCACCGCCGAGTCGCTCATCACGTTCAAGGGCGGCATACGCGCGGCCTTGCAGGCGGGCGAAGGCGCGCCCAAGTACGATCCGGACATCCCGAGCTGGGGACACAAGCGGATCAGCGTCTACGGAACGTGCGGATTCGTCCAGTGGTGGATGCGGGGATGGGAGCGATCTCTGCCGGACGGTTCGGTGGAGAAAGGCACGCACGTCTACGCGGATGAAGACGTAGTAGGACAGGCGACATTGACCAATGCCGTGTTCGATTGGCTGGAGAACGACGAAAAACCGTGCCCGACGAACCTCTCGGTTGCGCTGGACGAATGGCTGGTGATCCTCGCGGGGTACGTGAGTACGGTGGAGGCGCGGCCGGTCGGGTTCCCTTTCGATCCGCCGGACGATCTGCTCGGGAGATTCAAATCCTTCGTCGGCGTAGTCGGAGAGAGTTCATGATTCGCATCGGACTGATCGCCGCCGCAACCTATCGTCCCTCATATCGCGGAACCGACCCTCCCCGCACGCCCGGCTCGTTTCACGGCACCGCTTTTGCGTCCACCTACAACGGCTACGACGAGATAAAATCGAAACGGTGGGATTGGACCTTCGCCGCCGCAGGGAGACGGATCGACGGCGCGCGCGTGGTCAAAGTGTGGGACCCCGACCGTGCGTGGGCCGAGCGGCTGGCCGAGGTATGCGATATCTCCCAGGTATGCGATACGCCCGAGGAGTGCTCCGACGACGTGGATGCCGTGATCATCGTAGACGACGGCTCGGGCGAGCAATCCACCTACGCGGTTCATCCGCTCCGCAAGGGCATACCCACCTTTTGCGACAAACCGCTTGCGATGACGGCGCGTCGGGCGAATGAAATCGTACGACTCGTGCGGGAGACGGGCACGCCGTTCATGTCGGCAAGCTCGCTGAGGTTCGTTCCGGACATCGTGTCGCTGCGGAATGAAATCAAGGACATAGGAGATGTGCATCTCGCCACCGCGGCGTGCGGGAATGAACTGGTCTACTACGGCATCCACGCGCTGTCGATGTACTACGGCGTCCTCGGCGGCGGAGCCGTGTCCTGTTTGAATGCGGGACAACCCGACAGGAACATCGTGCGCGTGAGGTTTGCCGACGGGCGCGATCTGGTGTTGGTGGTCGCGGAGGCGGACTACATGCAGGCGGGCTATCAGCTCTGCCTGTACGGGACGCGCGACCGGCGCACGGTAAGCCCGGACCTGACCGATCTGTACTGTTATCTCCAGGAGCGGTTTATCCACATGGTCCGCACCGGCGAGGAGCCCGTTCCGGTCGAGGAGGAGGCGGAGCTGATCGCCGTGCTGGAGGCGGGCAAACGTTCTCTTGCCGAAGGGCGTGAAATCACCATAGCCGAACTCGTGGAGTGAGAACGCGCGGTCGTTACCGGGCCCGGGGTATCGTCACCGCGCCGTCGGCGGGGCGCTTCCGCCGAGAAAGCGGACGAGTTCCTCGACCGTCCGCACATCGGCGTCGGAGTCCCGCGACATGATTCCGATGCCGTCCACCTCGTCGATCCGGAACGCGAAGTTCCAAAAGCAGCCGCAGGAGGTATGAGGGACTTCTCGCAGCGAATGCAGATAAATGCGATAGTCGGACAAGGAAGAACATCGTGACGGAGCATGTGCGGGACACGATTCGCGTCCAGGAATGGATGATCTGGGCTCGGGACCCGTGGCAACATTACGAGGTGGGGCCGGAGGGGTACCGGATCACAAACGGCAGGTTCACTTTCAACCGCGTACTCCACGGACCTCCCGGACCTACGGAAATCCTCGCGGGCGATCGTCCACAGATCAAACTGACCCAAGCACCATCGTGCCACTACGGCGACCTGTCTTTGGCCGTCGAGGAGAAAACCGTAAGCGTGTGGTGTCACGAGTTCGGTGAGATCGAGGCAACCTACGATGCCGCAAGGTATCGTTACCGATTGACCGATCCTCGCTTCCCCAACCTCACGCTCGATGTCCGGGTTCTGCCGGCGGCCGATGCTCCGGGTTTCATCGTGCGAATACAGGCCACACGGCCGACGACGCTCCTCTGGGCCTACGGTGCGCTCAAGCGCGAGGAGAACGGCATTCAGGCTCAGCGACCGATGCACGGGGGAATCCGGCCTGCAGACTGCGTCGGCAACATAATAGAGGCTGAGGGCGGAGCTCTGCGAGCCGGCGATCCGTCCCTGGAGCGAAAGGCGGCGATCTCCACCTTCCCGATCTCCGAGATCAGAGTCTGCGGGGCCGCGGGCGATGCGACTCCTCACGACGTATGGGCCGATGGGTCCGGTGCGCCTCCCATCGGTTTGGGCCGCCTGGCTGTGAATGAATCGCCGGTGTATATCGCGGTCTGTATCACCGACGATGCCGATGCCCTGTGGACCCTTGCCAGATTGTTGGCCTTTCCCGCCGCGAGTTACGACAAGGGACTGAAAAGGCTTGAAACGATCGCCGCCGGCGCGGTTGTCCGCACACCGCAGCCCGCGCTCGATCAAGCCGTGCGGAACATATCTTTTTCTCTCGACGGGTCCTGGCATCCGCCGGCGTTTCTTCACGGCGCGGTTCGCTGGGGCGTGGAGTGCAAGGGGTGGTTTCTCGGCTGGCGCGGACTCTATGGCCCCATCGTGTTGGGCTGGTACGAGCGGGTGAGGAGCGCGCTGGAGTTCCACGGCGCCCATACCCTGGATCGCCGATCATCCGACTACTCCGGTCCCGGTAAACTGCTGGACTACGTGGCTTTCGACGGCGTCACCAATCGCTGGACGGAGGAAGGCAACATGGGCGAGGTTTACATGGACCAGTTGTACAGCTATTACTGCTGGACCGGAGACCGCGACCTGATGAAAAAGTTATGGCCCGTGGTTAAGCGAGTACTGCGCTGGGAAAAGAAAACTCTCGATCCGGATAACGATTGGCTCTATGAGAATCACGTCAACACTTGGATCTCCGACGGCCACTGGTACGGCGGCGGGCCGGGGGTACAGTCGTCCGCCTATCTCTACCGCGCCTACCGGCTGGCAGCCGAGATGGCGGAGGCGGCCGGTGAGGATGCAACTGAATATTGCAGCGCCGCATCGTCAATTCGGCAAGCTATGGACGACAGAATGTGGCTCGGTGACAGGGGATGGTACGCCGAATACCGGGAGTTTCTTGATCCCGGACGGCTTCACGACGCGGTCGAGCTTCCTTCCATCTACCATCCCATCGATAGCGAGGTACCGGATCCGCTAAAAGCCTACCAGATGCTCCGGTTCGTGGAGAATCGATTGTGGTTGGACAATGATCTGCTGCTGTCCAACGACTGGTATCCGGTGATTGTCACCAACGGAACGATCGCGTTCTCCGAGATCCTTCATACCGCTCTCTGCTACTTCCGGCTGGGACTCGTGGACCGAGGCTGGAAACTCACGCTTCGAGCGTGCGAGAATTTCCACAAGGCTCGAGTCCCCGGCGCCATTACCGAGTATGCAGGGTGGGAAGGTGAACAAGGAACCTATGCGGACTTCACCGACTGTTCGAGCATGTTTGCACGCACTATCGTGGAAGGGCTGTACGGAATCCGTCCGCGACGCCAGGACGGGGAGTTGACCATCCAACCGGGCTTCCCCACCCACTGGCGTCATGCGGCCATAACGCTCCGGGATGTCGGGTATGACTGGGGCTACGAAGAGGGACGGGAGTGGATTAACCTGCGCACGCCTCGGCGCGAACGAGTCCTCTTGCGTCTAAGGGCACGGGAAGACTCCGTCGCAGCCGTGACCGTAAACGGCGCAGAACTCGACCGGCGCATAGAGCCGGGTCTTGGTCACGCATGGATCGTAGTTGAGTGCGAGCCGAAATATGAGCATCACGTTCGAATCGCCTACCAAGGCGGAACCCACGAGATCACCTTCCCCCGCCTGACGGCCGCGGGGGACGCGCTTCACGTCACGGGCCGAGGATGCATGGTTGAGGATTTCCGGGATCCTCAGCAGCTTCTTGGCGAAATGGTGATCGAGCCTTCGGGCCTGCGGGCGGAGATGGGGGATCGACTGGGAGAGCATACGTTCTTCCTTAAACTGAACCACGCGGACACGTCGAGTTGGCAGCCGGTGGACATCGACATCAGGCCGCCCATCGAGATCGTGGACACCGAGCTTAAGGTCCCTCGTGTCGACAATGCCGACGACGACAGGGTCACGTACGGCTTTGGTCTCCGGAACAACCGCGGAATGACTCAGGCGCTCGATCTGAGAGTTCGATTCTGCGATCAAGACGACCGAATACGCCTGAGCATCGGTCCCCACGAGTGCCGGAGAATCGAGATTCCCGTCGAGGATGCCGCCTCACTCTCCCCGGGACTCACTCCGATCACCGTTCTCTGCAACGGCGACCGGCACGGAGAACTCTGCTCCGCTACCCGACTGTGGGGCCTCTTTGATCGATCTTCCAGCTTGGCCTCCGGTGCGGAGGAGTTCCGTAATCGCTGTGTACCGGTGAATATCCCTTTCAACGACGAGCTCCGAAATATCTTCCGCCACGAGTACACGGACCCGCGGCCACCGGCGTGGGCGCTTCAGATCGACAAAAACGCGCTCAATGCGTGGACCGGCACGTGGTACGACGCACAGATAGTGAACACTCGGCACATCGTCGAAACACTGACGTCCGAAGGGATCTTTGTGACGGACATTTCAGTGCCTTTTCGCCAGGTTCGGGAAGGAGCAAACGGGCTCTTCGTCTCCAAATGGAATCAGTTCCCGGATCGGGCGAGAATACCTGTGCGCGACAGTGGCGCCTCCGGCGCCGAAACGCTCGTCGCCCCGCGGGAGGTATACTTACTCATAGCCGGGACCACTTTCAACAACCAGACTCGGATCGCCAACGCGGAGGTGTCGATCCACTACGCCGACGGCACGTCGCAGATCCAAGAGCTCTACAACCCCACGACCTACGATTCCCTGCTGCAACACTTTTCAGACAACTACCCGCAGTGGATCGGAGGGAAGAAAGAAGGATACTACGGGGTGGGGCGCGCTTCGGGCGTACACGCCGATATTCTCAACATTCCACTTGCCGGCAAAGAGGTGAAAGAAATCGAGGTGGCCTGTTTGGCGCACGAAATCATCGTCGGTGTGCTCGGCGTCACCTTCGTCGTGTAGTCAGGAGGAGAAGAAATGAAACCGCAGATCAACAAAATCGGCACCATCGACGTCGATCTGGTCGAGACCACTCCGATCGTGTTCCGGGAGCGACTCTACCGATTCGAGTACGTGCGACCCCACTACTGGGCCAACCACACGGGAGATTCATACTTCCGTTTCGTAGACCATGAATCGGGTAGCTGTAGCAAGCCTTTCGCCGTTGGATACCATTTGGGGAATGTAATGGTCGAAGGAAACGCCGTCTACGTTACCGGCACGAATAGCTGGGACGGCGAACGGGTGGACATTTTCTTCTCCACGGACATGGAGCGGTGGGAGGTGTGGAACGCCCTCGATCTACCGGGATATGGGATCTTCAACACCTCGCTGTGTCCTCATGAACGGGGATACATTCTGATGTTCGAAGTAGGAAAGCCTCGCGAAGTGGTCGGTATTCGCTTCACGGCTCGTTTCGCTACTTCGCAAGATCTGCGTCGGTGGGAGCTGACCCCTCCGGAATGCACCTATTCCAAAGACCGCTATACCGCGCCGCACTGTCTCAGGTTCCACGAAGGCTTCTATTATAACTTTTACCTGGAAGCGCTTGATCATGGATACGAGCAATACGTCGTACGCTCCGCCGACCTTGTTTCCTGGCAACCCAGCCCGCTGAATCCCGTCCTTAATGCCTCCGATCAAGACAAGCGGATCGCCAATCCCCGGATCAGCGCCGAGCACAGGCAACGTATTTCCAGCGCTGAGAACATCAACAACTCGGACATAGATTTCTGCGAGTACGAGGGACGGCTGATCATCAACTACTCTTGGGGCAACCAGCACGGCGTTGAGCATTTGGCGGAGGCCGTCTACGAGGGCACTCAGGCCGAATTCCTTGTGAGCTGGTTCCCGGATGGAATGAAGTAACCCGTTCCGTCGACAATGACAGATGAGGATCGCCTCGCGTGGTGGAGGAAGGCGAGGTTCGGCATGTTCGTGCACTGGCGACTCTACACGGTAGACGGCCTGGATTGGTTGAAGATCCGCCCCAAGACGCCAGACGAAATTCGAAAACGACGGTTGATCTGCGAGACATAGACGAGAGGGAGAACCATGAAGCTCAAAGATAAGGTAGCGATTGTCACCGGCTCGAGCAAGGGAATAGGCGAAGGAATCGCACGGGTGTTCTCACGAGAAGGTGCGAAAGTGGTCGTCGTGTGCAGAACCGAGGACGCCGGGAGGAAGATTTCCGAAGAACTCGGCGCAGAGACGGGACGGGCGACGTATATCCGCGCCGACGTAACCGTCGAAGCCGACATCAAGGCGATGATCGCGCGGAGCATCGAGACCTTCGGTCGGCTCGACATACTGGTCAACAACGCCGGTTACCACCTGTCAAAGAACGTGGAGGAGACCACCGTCGAGGAATGGGAGTTCATCCAGAACACCAATTTGCGCAGCACCTATCTCTGCTCAAAGTATGCGATTCCCCATCTTCGAAAGACGAAGGGCACTATCATCAACATCAGCAGCATGGTGGGACTGGTCGGCCAGCCGAACGCAGGCGCCTATTCCGCGACCAAAGGCGGTCAGATCGCCATGACGAAGGGCATGGCCATCGATTTTGCGCCTGACGGCATCCGTGTCAATGTGATCTGTCCGGGATGGATCCAGACCCCGCTGGTCGAGGATTG
>JAJRYZ010000063.1 GCA_024275515.1 Spirochaetota bacterium | reverse complement strand
TCGGGTCTTCGATCCGACGCATGCGTGGGTGATGCGGTCGGATGCCGTCATGTGGTCGGGAGCGTGATGCAGGAGGGTGACGCAGTGAAGACGATCAGACTGACCGCCGCTCAGGCGCTGGTGCGATTTCTTGACGCCCAATACGTGTCGTTCGACGGCGAACGGACGAAGCTCGTCCACGGCGTCTTCGCCGTGTTCGGTCACGGCAACGTCGTCGGTCTCGGCGAGGCGCTCGTTGAGGCCGATCATAATCTTGTGCTGTATCAGGGACACAACGAGCAGGGCATGGCGCACGCGGCGATCGCTTTCGCCAAGCAGAAGAAACGACGGCAGATATGCGCGGTGACGAGCTCGATCGGGCCGGGAGCGACGAATATGGTAACCGCCGCCGCAACGGCAACGGTCAACCGGATTCCTGTGCTCCTGCTTCCAGGAGACGTTTTCGCCTGCAGGCAACCCGACCCGGTGCTTCAGCAGATCGAGCACGCGCGGGATCCCACGATCACCGCGAACGACGCGTTCAAGCCGGTAAGTGTCTATTGGGATCGGGTTGCGCGGCCCGAACAACTGATCACGGCGTGTCTCAACGCCGTCAGGACCCTTGTCGATCCGGCCGCGGCCGGCGCCGTTACCGTGTGCCTGCCGCAGGACGTGCAGGCCGAAGCGTGGGACTATCCCGAGGAGTTTCTGTCCGAACGTACGTGGGATGTGGGGAGAGTCCGGCCCTTTCTTGAGTCGGTCGATTCGGTCGCCGATGCGTTCGCCTCCGCTCGGAGGCCCCTCGTTATCGCAGGCGGGGGCGTGAGGTACTCGCTTGCGGGAGAGGAACTCGCCGCACTGTGCGAGGCCACCGGCGCGCCTTTCGCCGAGACGCAGGCGGGGAAGGGCGTGCTCGCGTGGGACCATCCGTTGAACCTCGGCGGAATCGGGGTGACCGGAGGCGCGGCGGCGAACCGGATCGCCGCCGAAGCCGATCTCGTGCTCGCCGTCGGGACGCGCCTCGGCGACTTTACCACCGCTTCCAAGAGCGCGTTCCGGAATCCCGACGTGAGGTTTCTCAGCATCAACGTCAACGGCTTCGACGCGCACAAAATGGGAGCGCGACCGATGAAGTGTGACGCACGCGTGGGTCTGCAGCTTCTGCGCGCGGCGCTGGAGGCGCGCGGCTACCGTTCGGACGGCGCCGACGAAACGGCCGAGGCGATCGCGGCCTGGCGCGAAGAGGTCGACGGCCTCTACGGCTCGATTCACGACAAGGTAGGGGACGGTACGGCGCTTTCGCAGACCGGCGTGCTCGGACTGCTTAACGAGGAGCTCCTTCCGCGCGACGCGGTGATCGTAGGCTCTTCGGGAAGCATTCCGGGCGATCTTCAACGACTCTGGCGGTCGCGGGAGCCCGACGGCTACCACGTGGAATACGGGTATTCGTGTATGGGCTACGAGATCTCGGGCGCGTTCGGCGTCAAACTCGCCGAGCCCGAGCGGGAGGTGGTTGCGCTTGTTGGAGACGGCAGCTATGTCATGCTGCATTCGGAGCTCCTCACCGCCGTCCGGGAGGGAACAAAGATCATCGTCGTCGTTTTCGATAACTCGGGCTATCAGTGTATCGACAATCTGCAGACCTCGCAGGGCATATCGAGCTACGCAACCTACTTTCGCGCCAGAGACGCGTCGGGGCGACTCGACGGGCCGACCGTGCCGCTCGATTTCGCGGCCAACGCACGTTCCTACGGCGCCCTCGGGTTTTCCGCGCGAACCGAAGGAGAGCTTCGAAGCGCGATGGAGGCGGCTCTCGGCGCTTCGAAGCCGAGCGTCGTCGATATCAAGGTTGCCGCCAAGTCGATGAGCGGCGGGTATGGGTCGTGGTGGCGCGTCGGTGTTCCCGAGGTTTCGCCGAGTGAACGGGTACGCGCCGCCTACGAAGCCGCGAAGCGTGAATCACGGTTCGCCCGGCCTTACTGACGGAGGCTCGCATGCTCGATTCGAACAAGGTCTCCGTCGCGATAGCGCCGATCGGATGGACCAACGACGACATGCCCGAGCTCGGCGGGCACATCCCCTTCGAGCAATGCGTGAGCGAGATGGCGCTCGCCGGTTATGCCGGGTGTGAGCTGGGCTCTCAGTTTCCAACGGATCCTGCGGTGTTGAAACGCGAGCTTTCGCTGAGGGGGCTTGCGGTGTGCAATGCGTGGTTCAGCGCCTTTCTTACGACGCCGCCGCTTGAAGAGACGGTGAATGCGTTTCGCCGACGGTGCGCTCTTCTCCGAGGTCTCGGAGCGCGCGTGATCGGGATCTCCGAGCAGGGACGGAGCATACAGGGACGGATCGACGTTCCGGTGTATGAAGCGAAGCCGGTGTTCGACGAGCGCGAATGGCGCGCGCTTACCGACGGGATCCGGACGCTTGCACATCACGCCTCGGAGTTCGGCCTGACGCCGGTCTACCATCATCATATGGGAACCGGCGTTCAGACGGTCGACGAGACGCGGCGATTGCTCGCGGAAACCGATCCGGGAGACCTTTCGCTGCTCTTCGATACGGGTCATTTCGCGATGTCGGGTGAGGATCCCGCCGCGGCGCTCGAAGAGTTCCTTCCGAGGGTAGCGCATGTGCATCTGAAAGACCTGCGTCGGAATATCGCCGAGAAGGCGCGAAGGGAGCGGATGAGTTTCCTCGACGCGGTGCGCGCCGGCGTGTTCACCGTTCCCGGCGACGGAGATATCGATTTTGCGCCGCTTTTCGACCTTCTCGCCCACGCGGATTACCGTGGATGGATGGTCGTGGAGGCGGAACAGGATCCTCGGCGGGCGAACCCGCTTGAGCATGCGATCAAGGCTCGAGAGCATATTCGAACGACCGCCGGGATATAGGAGACGATCAGTCGATGAGTGTCGCGGACGCGAAAACGCTCTTTCGGACCACTTTGAAGCGGCGAGCCGGAATCGGAGCGTTCAATATCACCTCGCTCGCGCAGATCGATGCATTTGTCGCCGCGGCGGTCGGAGCCGACTCGCCGCTTATCGTACAGGTCACCGGACCGGTGGTGGAGTTCCTCGGCCCGGAGGCGGTGGCCGCAGTGTTCGGCGTGCACGCCGAGCGTTGTGTGCAGCCGGTGGTGTTGCATCTGGATCACACCTCGTCGCCGGAGCTGATCGCGGCGGCGGCGCGCGCGGGGTTCGGCAGCGTCATGTTCGACGGCTCAAGGCTCGGGCTTGAGGAGAATATCGACCGAACCAAACGCGTCGTATCGATGGTCCGGCGCCTCGAACGTTCGCTCGGCAGGGAGATTGCCGTCGAAGCGGAACTCGGCGCCATCGGCGGCGTCGAAGAGGGCGCTTCGACGGGGACGACGCCGGGCGCGACCGCGGCGTTGTGCGATCCCGCCGAGGCGGTTCGGTTTGTTGAGGAGACCGGCGTCGATCTTCTTGCCCCGGCGATCGGAACGGCGCACGGTTTCTACAGAACCGCGGATCCGCATATCGATTTCCGGCGAGTCGAACGGATCGGAAAACGTCTGGAAGAGGCGGGTATCGCGACGCCTCTCGTCGTGCACGGTGGAACCGGACTTCCGCGCAAAACCCTGCACGCGTTGATCGATGTCGGGTTCGTCAAGGTGAACATCTCGACGGTGCTCAAAAAAACGCTGATCGATACGGCCTACGACTACATTTCGAAACACCGCGGCGAATACGATCCGACGCGCATCGACGAAGCGGTTCGTGCGGCGACGATGCGATGCGTCGCCGAGCACATCTCGATGCTTCGGACCGAACGGCCGTCCGGCGAGGCGGCCGGCGACGTCGATCGCATTGCACGCCGGCGGGGGGAAGACGCAGGATGCGAATGAAAAACGAGGCAAGGTTCGACACGGTCCATATGGGCCGGTCGTGTATCGATCTGTACAGCAACGACATCGGCGCTCCGTTTCCCGAGATCAAGAGCTTCAGCGCATACGTCGGTGGGTCGCCCACCAATATGAGCGTCGGCGTCAAGCGTCTCGGCGGAACGACGGCGCTGCTGACCGCCGTCGGCGCCGATCCGGTGGGAGAGTTCGTGCTGGAGTTCCTGAAAGCCGAAGGCGTCGACGTCTCTTTCATTCCCGTTAAACCGGATCGGCGAACGAGCGCGGTGATACTCGGCGTGCAGCCGCCGGGGACGTTTCCACTCGTGTATTACCGGGAGAACTGCGCCGATATCGCGCTTACCATCGACGATGTCCGCGCGGCGCCGATCGACGAGTGTCGCGTATTCGAGTTCGCCGGCACCAACTTGAGTCGCGAGCCGAGTCGGTCGGCCACGCTGTTCGCCGCGGAGCGGGCGCGTTCGGAGGGAGCGATCGTGGTTTTCGACGTCGATTTTCGGCCCGATCAGTGGCATGATCCACGGGCCTTCGGTCCGGTGGTCCGAGGAGTGCTGCACGCGGTAGATATCGTCATCGGAACGTGCGATGAGCTCAACGCGATCATGCTCGCCGACGTTTCGCAGATGGAGTTGAAACACTCGGCGGTGTCGGACACCAGAGTCGAAGGCGCGGTGTCGGAGGCGGTCGATTCGCTGTTGTCACACGGCGCCGAGATCGTGGTCGAAAAGACCGGACCGCGCGGCTGCCGGCTCCACCGATCGGGCGACCGTACGGAGGTGCCGGGATTCCCCGTCGAGGTCGTCAACATATTGGGCGCCGGGGACGCGTTCGGCGCGGGATTCCTTTCGGGGCTTCTCGCCGGTTACGATATCGAGCGCGCCGCAAGATTGGGAAACGCGTGCGGCGCGATTGTGGTGACTCGCCACGCGTGCTCGGCGTCGATGCCGACGGCGGGCGAAATCGATGAGTTTGTCGGGGCGCACGGTGGGCTGTGAGGTACGGCGGAAAAACGGAGGGGCGAAATGGTGCGGCTGAGATCGGCCTTGATCGTCTTCGTCATGACGGCGGCGGTTCTGCCGCTTGGTGCGGAAGAGGTGAGCGAGGAGTTCGTGCGGCTGGTTTTTTCCGGCGACGTCGACGCACTTTCGGCGTACGTCGAGGAGCACGCCGACTTTTCCAGGGCCGTCGTTCGCGACCCCGCTCTCGGCGAGGTCGGAGTGGGTATCCTGGCGACCTATCTGCCCTACACGGGGACGGGAGGCGATCTTAGCGACGAGCACCTCTTTGATTCCGGGGAAACGCTTTTCGATCGGGTGATCGAGCGAAACGGGCGCATGGCCCGGTTTCTGTTCGAACACGGCGCCGATCCTTCAATGGAATCGCCGGTTTTCTCCGACGAAGGCGACCGATACGAAATCGTCGGAGTTTTCACTCCCGAAGAGGCCGCGCGGCGTCGTGGGCACGATGGAGTCGCCGGTTTGCTTGCCGGTCGGTAAGGCGAACGGCGGGCAAGCCTGCGAAGCGACGAGCGCCGGAGTCTCGGCGTGCCGACGCGGACGCGACGCCCGACCGATAGGCGTCGAGGTGAGTCGCCCGGGATCCGCCTACGGCGCCTGAGAGGCGTGACTGCGAATCGTCATTCCGTTTGCATGCACGACGGCAACGAGCGCTTTGAGGTTTTCAAGCGGGGTGCGCGGCGGCACCATGTCCCCTGCGGCGAGAATGTAACCGCGCGGACCGCCCTCCCGACACTTCGTCTTCGCCTCCTCGGCGACTTCCTCCGGAGAGCCGAGCGCGAGGGTCAGCGTGTTGACGCCTCCCATAAGCGCGACTCGCTCGCCGATTCGCCGTTTCGCGTCGGCTACCGAGACTCCGCCGAGCGGGTCGAGCGGCTCAACCGCGTCGGCGCCTGTGTCGGCGAGCATTTCGAGAATCGGCGCCGAGTTTCCACAGACATGGATGTAGATCAGGACCGGATCGTCGCGGAAACGGCGGCAGAACCGCTGGTAGGCCGGCAGACAGAAGCGTTCGAAATGCTGTGGGCTTATCAGGCTTGCGCTTGCCGCCGGGTCTCCGATATAGAACGCGTCGATTCCCGTCGACAGCAATCGTTCGGCCTGTTCGATCGCCGCTTCGACCTGGATTTCGAACACGTCTTGCACAAACGAAGGACGATCGTACAGATCGATCATCGCGAGCTCTCGGCCCCGCAGCGCGGTGTAGGTGTTCATGGTCATTCCCAGCGGACTCGATGCGACGAACCGGTCGGGAACTCTGTCGCGGGCGCGCTTGAGCATTTCGAGTTTCTCATCGGAAAACCGATCGACGAGCTCGGCGCATCGCTTCTCGGCCTCCTCGAGCGTCTGCACCGAAGCGGGCGGAGAGTCGGGCCTGAAGGCGCCGCCGCCCTCGATGTCGATAACGCCGATCCGGGCGCCCGACTCGTCGACGACGACGAGCGTATCGCCTTCCCGCGTGACGCGCATGGGATCGGGTTTGATAAAAAGACGGAGGCCGTCACAATCGATTTCCTCGACGAGGCGAATAACATAATCGTATATCACGTTCGGATCTTCGACGCACCCGGCCATTCCGTCGATCCAGTCGACGCCGTCGTTCGCCGCATAGATCCTGGTCGGTGTGTCGTGACAGATCTGCGGCATCGTCGGGATTCTCGGCGTCGGTTTGCGGCGCATCGCCGCCTTCATGAGGTCTCGACCGCTCATCCGCGGTCCTGCATCCTGATTGTGGTTCACGCGGCGATAGTATCCTCAAAGGCGCGCTTCGCGCAACGACATAATCGGCAGGATTTCGGAATATGGCCGCTTGGCGCAACATATTGTCTCATTATGAGACTGAAACCTGAGTTCGCTTCTGCACAATCGAGACATATGGTATACGATACGGCGAGTATGAAAGCCGCGCTGCTCAGGCGTTTCAGCGCCTACGGGTTCCTCAAGAATCAGCAATACTACGATCCGTTTCTCGTCGTCGCGTTTCTACAGATGGGGCTGAGCTATACGAAGATCGGCGTTCTCGTCGCGTTCAGGGAGATCATCGTGAATCTCGCGGAGATCCCGACCGGCGCGATCGCCGACCTGTTCGGACGACGACGTTCGATGATCACGAGTTTCGCAAGCTACATCGTGAGCTTCCTGCTTATGGGCACGATCGGTCATCTCGTCGTGCGCGGAGACCTCGCTTCAGGTTCCGGGTTCGGTTTTCTGATGATCGCGATGGTTTTCTTCGGAGTAGGCGAAGCGTTCAGGACGGGTACGCACAAGGCGATGATCTTTGCCTGGCTTCGCGTCGAAGGACGAACCGACGAGCGCGCACAGACCTACGGGTATACGCGGTCATGGAGCAAGATCGGATCGGCGGTGTCGGTCGTCATCGCGTCCGCCTTCGTTTTTCTCACGGGCAACTATGTGATGGTTTTCTTCGTATCCGTCGTTCCGTACCTGCTAAACGTCGTCAACCTGCTGGGATATCCGAAGTACCTTGACGGGGAGGCGAGCGGCGCGGTCGGACTTCGGGAGATCGGAGAGCACCTGCGACGGTCGTTCAAATCGGCGATCGCGGATCGCACCATGCGGCGCATCCTGCTCGAGTCGATGGGGTTTGAAGGGTTTTTCAAGTCGTCGAAAGGCTATCTTCAGCCGATCCTTCAGTTCGCCGCGGTTCCTCTGGCGGCGGTTCTGTTCGGCGGGATCGAAATGACCGACGTGCAGCGCTCGGTCGTTCTCATCGGTCCGGTCTATCTTATCGTTTATCTCTTGTCGGCCGTTTCGAGCCGTAAGTCGTATCTGTTGGTGCCTGCGCCGGGAGAAGAAGACAGGGCTGCTCGGCGGCTCTGGGGTGCGCTGGCCGTTCTGCTTTTGATCATGACCCCCGCCATGTTTCTCCGCTCATACTGGATCATGATACCGGGGTTCGTGTTGCTGCACATGCTGCAGAACCTCTGGCGGCCGATCCTGATCAGTCGGATAGATTCTCACGGGTCCGAGTCGCAGGGCGCCACTCTTCTTTCGATCGAATCGCAGGCGAAAAGCATAGCGACCATGGCGCTCGCCCCGTTGCTCGGCTTTTTCGTCGACGCGGCGACGAAGAGGGAGTGGGGTGAGTTTTGGCCGGTGGGAATGGTCGGGTTGGTCGTCGCCGCGGCGTTGTTGGTTACCGGAAGACGCGGCCGGCGCGACGTAAGCGGTCGCTGAGAACGGCGCCGCGTCGATTGCTCGTCGCCGTTCGGACGGCGATGAAACGAGGCGCGATCCGACGGGCGCGATCGGGCAAACATCGGACCGGCGGGCGATCAGGCGATCGCCCGAAGCCCTTCGACGAGCCGATCGATCCCGTCGGCCACCGTCTCCGGCTGGAGCGCTCCGAAAGCGACACGGAGGTAACGCCCGGAGGTGATTCCGAAAGTCGAGCCCGGAATGACCGCGACGCGGTATTCCTCGATCAGCCGTTCGATAATGTCCATTTCCGGCACATCGGTGTCGACCCGGAGCAGAAGATAAAACGCGCCTTTGGTCGCCGGCGCCTCGACGATGTCG
The DNA here is from genome assembly GCA_024275515.1 of Spirochaetota bacterium. Taxonomy (GTDB): domain Bacteria; phylum Spirochaetota; class Spirochaetia; order ARS1246; family ARS1246; genus JAJRYZ01. The sequence goes on along the minus strand of JAJRYZ010000063.1, from coordinate 24,063 downwards.
CCGATCCGCGACAGCTTTTCGAGCACCATCGATCGGACGCGGGCGAGCTCGGCGATTCGTGCATCGCAGTATCCGCGCCCTGCGGAGAGCGCTCCGGCGGCCGCCCACTGCGAAATCACCGGCGGGCAGATGAGATTGGTATCATGAATCTTTCGCACGCTTTCGAACAGGTGCGACGGAACGACCATCCACCCGATCCGCCAGCTCGCGAAACCGTAGGCCTTCGACATCGAGTAGAGTGATATCGTGTGCCTCGCGGCGGCCGGATCGGCGGCCGGCGAGTAGTGCGTCGCGCCTTCGTAGGTGAAGTACTCGTACGCTTCGTCGTGGATATGGTAGATTCCGTTTTCCACGCAGAGTCCGTTGATTCTTCGCAGGAGTGATCGTGGATACACCGCTCCGGTGGGGTTGTTCGGCGAGATCGTCACGACCGCCCTGGTCCGACCGGTCAGCGCCTCCCGTATCGCCTCGATGCGGGGTTGATAGTCGGGGCCGGTGTGAACCGGGACCGAAACGCAGTCGGCCATCGCAATCGCCATTTCGTGGTTGAAATAGTACGGTACGAGCTGGATGACCTCGTCGCCGGGATCAGCGACGGCAAGAATCGCGTTGAGAAAAGCCATGTTCCCCCCCGCGGTAATGATCACTCGACGTTCATCATCGAGTGCGACGCCGTTTTCGCGTCTTAGTTTCTCCTCTACCGGCTCCAGCAACTCGGGTATCCCCTGAACCATCTGATAGCGGTGATTGGAGGGGTTCGAAAGAAAAAGCGTGATGTTTTCGATCGCTTTTTTCGGCGGGCCGTAGTTGACGACACCCTGGCCGAGAGAGATCGTTCCGGGGCTCTTCCGAATCAATTCGGCTACCGCGGGAATAATCGGAGATCGGACGGCCCTGATGCGCTCCGACTCCTTCATCGGATGAGCAGCCACACGCCGAAGCCTGCGGCGACCGCAGCCAGAACCCAGAAAAAAATCACGACGCCCTTCTCGCCGAATACCTTCCGGAAGAACCGGATCTTCCCCATGTTCCACATCGACGTCGGCTTCTTGAGCGCGAGTACGACAACCACCGCCGCGTAGATGATCAGGAACAATCCCAGAAGCGCGAACCCGTTCATGTCGACCCTCCCTTATTGGTCTGCGTGTTATCGACGCGCCGCCCCGCCCGACACGGCGCTCCGCAGGGTGCGCCGCGCGACACGATTCGGCGGACCGCTCCGTTTGCCGCGTGGCGCGATACTTCAGGCGGCTACCGGAGCCCGTGACGAATGCGTTTACTCAACAAAGCGAACACCACCGCAGTGATGGCAAGGACGATTCCGCCGTTCAGGAAGACTCCGCCCCACGTCGCCTCATCGAGAATAATCGCGTCCATTGTAGTGTACGCCCAGTAGAACGGCGACCAGTAGAGTACGAAGCGCCATTTGTCGGCGAGGAATATCCCCCCGAATACCGACGCGAAGACCGGCAGGAACACGATCTTCATGCTCGCGATCGCCCCGATCGGCTCGGTATTCATCACCCCGATACTGAAGCCGATGATGATGCTGATGAGCGCGATGCTTATCACCGATACGGCGACCATTCCGAAGTTGACGTAGCCGAAGCCGAGTATCACAAGAACGGCAAAGGCGCCTATGACCGGAATGAAGAATCCGAGCACGCTCTTCCCGGCGACGAATTCCGCCTTTGAGATCGGCGCGACGTTTATCGCCGAAATCGTGTTGCTCATCTTCTCCTCGACCAGATTGAGCGTAATCAGCATCCCGCCGAAAACCGAGCAAAACACCAGCAGGAAGTTCGTTCCCTGCTGCTTCAGCGGCGAGAGCACCCATCCGACGTCGGAAATGCGGACGTCGATGGGAAGATCGAGGTTGTTGTTGACGAACGAGTTGACTATCGACGCCAATAGTCCGCGGCTTCCCGTCGTTTCGTTGCCCTGCTCGATGATCACGAACTCGTCGCCTTCGCGCACCAGACCGAATATGTCGTCGGTACGCGACACGCGTGACTCGATCCGGTCCCGATCGTCGTAGGTCTCCACCCGGGCGTAGCCTTTGAGGTATTCGACGACATCGGCGTCGATCGAGCCGTCGACGGCGACCTTGATCGTCGTTGCGCCCGCGCCCGGGACGACGGCCTTGAGTACGAGCGCGAGCAAAATCGGCGCGATCATGATATATATCGTCATGAAATCCCTGGTTCCGCTCTTCACGTCCCGAATCATGACGGCGCCTATTCGTCTGAGCATGTTTTTCCTCCTTAATCCTATGCGGCAAGCGATTTCTTGAACCGTCTATTCGCGGGCAGAAAAAGCAGGATCGCCGCGACCGTGAATCCGAGCACGTTCAGATAGATGTAGCCGACGTCGGGCCGATCGAGCAAGGTCTCGCGAAAGGCGAACAACATCGGGTACGACGGAAGCATGCGAATCGCCACGGGTGAGAACGCCGGCATGTAGTACGAAACCGACGCCATAGCCAAGACAATAATTGACATATACAGCCATCCCATCGCCTTTTGCAGGGTGTCGAAGAAGCTCGCGATGAACAACCCGACCGCAGATCCGAACAGGTTCGTCGCGATCAGCAGTACGCTCAGGTGGAGATAGTGGGCATGCGCTCCGGCGACAAGCGCGGCGGCGACCAATCCGGAAAGCAATCCGGTCGTCAACATGACCGCCATTTTGCTGAGCAGGTAGTGCCACACGCAGGCGGGAGTCACGGCGAATGCTTTGATCGTTCCTTCCTCTTTGTCGAGGAAAATGTAGGCGGCGATTATGAACAGACCCATGAACGCCGCGTTGAGCGCGAGGAAGACCGGGAGGATGTTGAGCCTGTCGGAGAGTTTTTCCGAGGTTTCTCCGACGGTAAAGACTCTGGTCGCGTCGACGAACGACGGGAGGCGCGACGCGAACTGCGCTTCGATCGAGAGCGCGATAACGTTTCGGATTCGCCGGCTTTCGTATCCCTGAAGGATGTAGTCGTACACGACCTTTCCTCCCTCCCGGGTTACCGACAGGCCCACGCTCCGACGATCCTGTTCGAGGCGCCTTTCAACCTCTTCCCGCGAATCGAGGAATGTCACGGCGAACTCATCGCGCGACAACCCCTTTTCGACGGCGGCGCGGAAAGCTCCTCCCAGTTCGACGTGTGCGTAGACCCGTATTTTCGTCGTGAAGTTCTCAGGAACGACGAAGAGGAGTACCGCGACGATAAGCAGGGTAAAGACGAACTCCGTATAGAAGTACCAACCCTGGACCGAAAGGCGCACGTCTTTCAGGAAAGTGTACCAAAGCTTCATCTCAGTTCAATCCTCGTCCGGTGACCTTGACAAAAATCTGTTCAAGCGTGGCCTCTTTGGTATGCATCATTTCGACATTTCCGGTGTCGACGATCTCGCTCAACCTGCGCCGTTCCTGCTCGTCGACGAAAGAGAGCGTTTCTTTGCGTATCGAACCGCTCTCACGATACTCGACGTCCACCAGGCGTTCGCCGTAGCGGAGCTTGAGGTTTCGCGGAGAGTCGATCAATTTGATTTCTCCGTCTATGATAAACGCGACGCGGTCGCACAGCTCGTCGGCGACGTACATATTGTGCGTCGTCAGGAATACCGTCGTCCCCTTTTCCTTTTCCGCCCGAACTATCTCCTTGATGCGGCCGGCGATCGCCGGGTCGAGGCCTGTCGTCGGTTCGTCGAGGAACCACATCTGCGGGTTGTTCAACATGCTCCGGACGAAAGTGAGCCTGTGTTTCATTCCCTTGGAGAACTCACCGACTCTCTTCGTCGCGACGTGGTCGAGGCCGACGAGTTCAAGCAGCTCGCGCGGGTCCCGTGTCGGCACATCGAACAGTTTCCGGTAGAACTCGAGATTTTCAAGTGCGGTGAGTTTTCCGTACACGTTGGACTGCTCGAAGGAGACGCCGATCCGATTAAACATGCTTCGAGCCGGTTTTTTCACGTCGTAGCCGGCAACGGTAACACTGCCCCTTTGCAACGGAAGCAGTCCGGTAAGCACTCCCATCGTCGTCGACTTTCCCGCGCCCGAAGGACCGAGAAAGCCGAAGACCTCGCTCTTTTCGATGCGGAAACTCGCGTCCTTGACCGCGTACTTCTCGTCGTGCGAATAGGAATGATAGAGTCCTTCGACCTGTATCATCTGTTTCTCCCGTTTACTTTGTTTTCACTCAAACCTTCGGTCCCGTTTCCCCGGTCGACGGAACCGGGGGCGCCGCCGGCCGAGCCGATCCGGAGTGTTCGGCGAAGGCGCCCGCGCCGAGCACCGTTCCGAGATTCATCGATTCGAGCGCCGAAGAGGGCACCATGATCAAGCCGCCCTTGCTCCGGATGCCTTCGTAGATCATATTCATGGCTCGCAGTTGAAGCGCGACGGGATCGTCGCGGTACTGATCGGCCGCTTTTCGAAAAGTCACGGCCACTTCCGCCTCCGCGGCGCTCAGGATGACCCTCGCTTTCTTTTCCCGCTCCGCTTGCGCCTGCCGGCTCAAGGCGTCTTCGAGCTCTTTCGGGATGAGAATCTCCTTGAACTCGACCGAGATGATGGTTATTCCCCACGGGTTGGTCTTGGCGTCTACTATCGACTGGATTTCTTCTCCCAGCCGTTCTCGCTCGCTCAAAAGAGTCGCGAGGTCGCTCGACCCGATACTCGCCCGGAGCGCGGTCTGCGCGCTGAGCGCGACGGCTCGTTCAAAGTTCTCGACTTCGAGAATCGCCTTCTCCGGGTTCCAGATCATCCAGAAGGCAAGCGCGTCGACGTGAACGGGCACCGTGTCGCGTGTCAGGCTCTTCTCGGCCGAGAAATCGGTCACCCGTATTCTGGTGTCGACGTATCCGGCCACCGAGTCCACCAGCGGGAACAGCAGAAGCGCTCCGGGCCCGCGCACCCGGTGAAACCGGCCCAACCTGAGGACGACGATCTTGTCCCACTGGTTAATCACCTCGACTCCGGGGGCGAGCAGGAATCCGATCGTTATGACCGCCGCGGCGTACTGCAGGTCGGTGCCGAAATAGACCGGAAGCGCGGCCCAGAGGCCGGCGATGATCGCGAGTACCACCGGCCAGTACGGAAGAATGAACAGAAGCGCGGCGGCGCTGAGAATGCCGGCGAACAGATAGGCCGTGTCGCCGGCATCGGGCAATGTGGCGACGAGCTCCTGAAGCGCGAGACCTACGGCGATCGATACGAGAAGCGACAGCGCCGATATCGTGTTGAACCTGAAGTGACCGCGGTGCGTGCGCACGGCGGGGCGGTCGTTTTCCGAAAGCAGGTTGCCGGAGTGAGGACCGATCGGGAGTTTCATGACTGCATATCCTCCTTGAGGTTGGCGAGGTAGTCGCGTATCTCATCCACGGTAAACCCGTAGGATGAGGCATTGGCGACGAATGAACGGACGAGTCCCGAGAGTATCTCCTCTCGCTCACCGGGTGCGAGCGTGATTTTCTTGTCGCTGATGAAGGTTCCCGTTCCTTGCTGCGTGTTGACGATGCCGCGAATCTCGAGCTCGTTGTACGCCCGGGCGACCGTGTTCGGGTTTATCTGCAGCTCGACGGCGAGACCCCGCACGGTCGGCAGTTGCGTCCCCGTTCTGAGCCGGCCGTCGGCGATGGCCATTTCAACCTGCATGATGATTTGGCGGTAGAAAGGCACCCCGCCGGTCGGGTCCAGGACGAAATCGATACCGTCGGTGTGTCGTTCGGCTGCCATGGTGGTCGTTGCGACTCCTAATGTCCTAGAACGTTAGTACATTAGGAATATAGGACAAGAACCGCGAGCCGTCAACCCCGGTCGTTCGAATTCCGAGAAAGCGCCGTCTCACCCTCCGCCCCGGCCTCTTCGGCGACGACGCGGCGCCGGAAACGGCGCAATTCGGAAGGGGCAAGACGCATACTTTGGAAGGCCTCCTCATTTTCTTGCCAAAATGTGCGCGGTTCAGTATACCGTGCAAACAGGAGACGGACGCCCGGAGGCTGTGTCGGGACCGGACCGGCATACGATGCCTGCTGAGGCGCCACATTCGGGTTCATGGAGGAGAGCAATTGAGAATCGCTGATATTGCTAGATTGGCGAACGTTTCCAAAGCCGCGGTCTCAATGGCCCTAAACAACAAGCCGGGCATCGGAGACGACACTCGCCGGCGCATAATGAAAGTAGTGAAGGAAACCGGGTACATTCATCGATCCATGGTAAGAAACGATCGTAACCAGGAAACCAAGCAGATCCGTTTTCTTGCCTGTTTGAAGGCGGACATCATTTCCACTCAGTACAATACCTCATCCTTCTTCGTCGCTCTCATCCACGGTCTGGAACAAAGGGCTCGCTCGGCAGGATATGCACTGATTTTTTCAACTGCCAGGAGAGATAAGTTGAAAGAAGATCTTGTGCGACTGGAAGACGAGCTTCCCTCACAAGGGGTGATACTCCTCGGCACCAATTTGAACCCACCTGAAATAGAGGATATTATAGACGTACAGCCGAATACGATAGTGCTGGACACATGTTATGAACTATTGAATACCAACTTCATAGTCATGAACAACCGTATGGGGGCTTATTCCGCAGGATCGTACCTTCTCGAGCTCGGCCACGGAAGAATCGGATACGTACAATCGCAAGAGAGAATACATAATTTCGAACAAAGAAGGCAGGGTTTTTTTCAAGCTCTCAGCGAAAACGGAATCAAGGTCCTGGAAAGGGATATCATCAGCATCGAATCGGATATCGAGAGAGCCCAGAAAGACTTCAGCGAAATCATCAGTAAGCGAAAAAAAGAAAAAGCCCCGCTCCCAACGGCCCTGTTTTGTGAATGTGACTATATAGCCATCGGGGTGATCAAATCGCTCCACGAACTTGGATTTAGAGTCCCCGAGGATGTGTCTGTCGTCGGCTTCGACAACGTATCGGAATCCACAATCGTTTCCCCCCGGTTGACTACAATCCACGTCGAAAAAGAGAAAATGGGTTCTATGGCGGTTCGGCGCATCATCGACATCATCGAAAATAGAGATTCGGTACGCATAAAGTCGATCATCGACACGAAATTGGAGGAACGAGACTCCTGCCGGCGCATATAGGCAGAACGGCGACCGATCGATACTCTCAAGGGCGGCGTCTCGCAGATCACCTGCATCCGTGGCAATCCCCGCCGTCCGGCGCGAGGCGGCGGCCGCCGAAGGCTCAGTCGGGCTCCCGGGCCTCGCCTTTCGCCGGTGCCACTTCCGACTCTTGACATTCAACTAAAACAGTTTAGTGTATTGGTGAACAGGTATAGTTCCGAAAACGGAACGCGAAGTCGGTTGAGGAGAATCGTATTCATGGCAGATCCGGAGGAATTGAACGACACCGCGGTTAAGGAGCGCAGGATTCTTGAATACGTTGTTGCTAAAAGTATGGACGCTCTCCGTTATCCGACGGCAGAAAGCGGATTCTCACCTCAACAGGCCTGTGGCCGTTGAAGGAATATGATGTTGCAGAGGAAACGTTCGCTCTGCCTCAAATACTGGTGAAAGGATAGGGAAATAGCGTGGAAGTGAGCAGTTCGACCGTAGAACGGTGGGGAATTTTCGAGATATCTGCCGGCAGTACTCATATCGTCGACAATCCTTTTCGCGATGTGCGAATATCGGGTCGTTTTAAGCACGGGTCTCAGACCAAGGAAGTTGAAGGATTCTACGATGGAAACTCTACGTGGAGAATCCGTTTCATGCCCGAGAGAATCGGCGAATACAGCTTCACTACCGACTCCAACGTGAAGGATCTGCACGGATTGCATGGATCATTTCGCTGCATCGAGCCTTCCGCGACGAATCACGGTCCGGTCCGGGTACGGAATCGATTCCATTTCGGCTACGCCGACGGGACACCGTTCTTCCACCTCGGCACAACTCTTTACGCTTGGTTCTATCGACCGTCCCAGATACGTTCTCAGACCTTGGCCTCTCTTGAACGGTACTCGTTCAACAAGGTGCGCATGCTGGTGTTTCCCAAGAAGCTGATACACTGCGCGGAAGTCGATTTGTCATATCATCCTGAGGTGTATCCGTTCGAAGGAACGCCCAAGCACTTCGACTTCCAGCGATTCAACCCCGAGTATTTTCGGCGTTACGAGGAATGTCTGCGGCAACTGAGAGATCGCAACATCGAAGCCGATGTAATTCTGTTTCATTTCTATGATTTCGGCGAGTGGGACATCGATAGGATGACGGATGAGGAGGCGCTCACTTTCCTTCAGTATTTTGTTGCGCGCGTCTCAGCCTTTCGAAACGTGTGGTGGTGCCTGGCCAACGAGTACGATCTAGTTGTCGACCCGGAGAGCTTCAAGGTTAGCTCAATACGGAATCGACGCAACTGGGACCTGCTGGGTAATTATGTAAGGGGGAAGGACCCCTACGACCATTTGCGGTCGATTCACAACTGCTTCGCGCTCTACCCCGACCGCGCCTGGATTACCCATATCGGATACCAACATCCGAATACATACAGTCTGTTGATGGATTTGAAAAGGGAATACGGAAAACCGATTGTCAACGACGAGTATCAGTATGAGGGCAATCTTCCGTCCGACTGGGGAAACAGCAGCCCGGAGACGGTCGTTCTGTCGCACTGGCTGTCGGTCATGGCCGGCGGCTACGCTACCCACGGCGAATGCTACAAAATCGGTGGGAACAAACGGGACATCTTCTGGACGTACGGGGGAAAGATCACGGGGGAGAGTCCGGCCCGTCTGAGATTCCTGCGCGAAGTGGTAGAAACCGTTCCCTATCAAGAGATGACTCCGGATACTCGACTGGGAGACGGTTTCAGCAAGTTCTGCCTTCGAAGCGGCCGGCATGCCTATCTCTTCTTCCTGACCGAGGAATGTCGGAAGCGCAACATCACGGTGGGGTTCGGGCTCCCGGATTCTCTACGATACTCGTTGAACATCTATGACGTGTGGAACTGTGAGCTCAAGGCGCAGACGGTCGTGAATCCGGGCCGAATCGAGCTTGACGTATCCGGCTGGATCGTGGCCTGCCTGATACGGAAAAACTAGGAGAGGCCATGGACCGGCCCGACACTTGCCCGAAAGTCGTTCTTTTAGATTTGTACGAAAGAATGGTCAAGATCAGACTATTCGAGACCATCCAGGCGAGAGTTTTCCGAGCCGGTGAGCAGGAAGGATTCACCCACCTCTATATCGGAGAAGAGGCGGTGGCGGCCGGAGCATGCGCCAACTTGAACCAAGACGACTACATCACCAGCACCCACAGAGGTCACGGCCATATGATCGCCAAAGGCGGCGATCTGAAAAGAATGATGGCCGAGCTCTACGGCCGGAGCACCGGATTCTGCCTGGGTCGAAGCGGTTCGCTTCACATCGCAGATCGGAATATCGGCGTACTGGGCGCCAACGGGATCGTTGGTGACGGCAATCCCATAGCGGTCGGCGCCGGCTATTCAATCAAGCTCAGGGGAACAAACCAAGTCGTTGTTTCGTTTTTCGGTGACGGGGCGGCAAATCAAGGAACGTTTCACGAATCACTGAATATGGCGGCCACGTGGAAACTACCGGTTGTATTCGTGATCGAGAATAACCGACTCAGTTGTGGAGTTCCCACCGAATCAGTCTGTAGTTTGGCGCAGGCTCTCGGTGATCGGGCCGTCGGCTATGGTATTCCCGGTTTCAACATCGATGGGATGGATGTAATGGAAGTTTTTCGTGTCGTGAAAACGGCTGTTCAGCGCGCTCGACACGGTGGCGGACCGAGCCTCATCAACTGCGCAACCTACCGGCACCGGGGTCACTTTGAGGGAGACCACGACATCCGCAGTCGAGAGGAGATAGATGCCGCCCGGGAACACGACGCGATACGCAGATTCGAACGGTTTCTGGTAAAGGAAAACGTCATGACGCAGAAGGATATCGCCGAGGTGCGAGAACACATCCAGCGACTGGTCGATGAAGCGGTGGAATATGCAAGATCCAGCCCCCCACCGCAGCCCGGTGACGCTCTTGCCTACGTGTATGCAGTGAAGGGAGACGACGAGCATGCGTCATCTCATGTATAGAGAGGCGCTTAGAGAAGCCATCGCCTGCGAGATGGAAAGGGACCAACACCTGTTCATGATGGGATACGATGTCGGAAAGTATGGAGGTGAGCACGGCATCAGCGGCGACCTCTACGATAGATTCGGCGACCAAAGAGTGAAGGACGCCCCGATTTCCGAGCAGGGTATAGTCGGATGCGCGATTGGCGCGGCAATCACCGGTTGCAGAGCAATCGTCGAAATCCCCTTCGGCGACTTCCTGCCGATGTGTATGGATCAGATCGTGAATCAGGCCGCCAAGTTCTACTACACTTTCGGTGGACAAATGAAAGTGCCGATTGTGGTTTTGACTACGATGGGAGGCTACATTCGAGCTGCCGAACAACATTCTCAGTGCCTCGAGGCCTGGTTCACCCATGTACCGGGACTGAAAACGGTATCACCTTCAACTCCCTTTGATGCAAAGGGTCTTTTGATAGAAGCGATACGTGATCCTAATCCGGTTATTTTCATTGGACACAAACGACTTTTGCCGATGAAGGGCGAGGTGCCCGAAGAGGAGTACTCTATCCCATTGGGCGTAGCGGACGTCAAGAAAGAGGGAACCGACGTAACGGTCGTTTCAACTTCCTTTACCCTTCATATGGTGGTGGAAGTCGCAAATCAGCTGGAACAGGAAGGGATTTCAGTCGAAATCGTGGATCCCAGAACGTTGTACCCTCTGGACAAAGAAACAATTCTCAATTCCGTAAGAAAGACATCCAGGGTCGTCATCGTCCACGAGGCGTATGTCACGGGAGGCTTTGGCGGAGAAATCGCCGCCGTGATCGCGGAAGACGGTTTTGAGTACCTGCAGGCGCCGATTAAGAGGGTCGGGGCCAAGTGGGCGCCGATTCCATTTACTTCCGTGCTCGAAGACTACGTTCTGCCGGGAAAAGACGACATCGAGCGCGGCGTAAGATCCGTCCTGTCATGTGCCGGCTGAAGGTGTGATACGAGTATGCTGAGGGAGTTAAAGCTAAACAGAATCGGTCTGACCATGGAGACGGGGACCGTTGTCCGGTGGCTGAAGACGGAAGGAGACTATGTTTCACAGGATGAACCGGTGGTGGAGGTCGAATCCGACAAGGCAACAAGCGTTATCGAGTCTCTCTATTCGGGGCGTATAGCAAAGATACTTGTGAACGAAGGAGAGGAAGTGCCTGTAGAGACCGCGCTCGCTCTTCTTGAAGATTCGGGCATGCCGGACTAAACGACCGACCGAATCGCCGGTAACGGCAAAGGAAAGCCCGCCGCGGCGCCGGCGCAACTTGAGTCCCGATCGCCGACCGGCAACGGCGGGACTCCCGACGAACACGCATGCGGAGGAAGGCATGGTTCAAGCGCAAAGATTTCACGGTAGAGTGGCGCTCATCACCGGTGGCGGCGCCGGTTTCGGCAGGTCGACGGCGCTCAGACTTGCCGCAGAAGGCGCAAAGATCGCCGTTGCCGACATCATTCCTGAACGTGCAACGGCGGTCGGAGAGGAAATCGAGGCCCGGGGAGGCATAGCGCTCGACATCGGGTGCGACGTTTCCAACGGCGAGCAGTGCCGTCGAATGGTGGAAGAAGTGGTCGGCGCCGTGGTCCACGTCTCTTCAATCGGAGGAATGCGAGGGTCGACTCACGGATTGCCTTTTCAAACCGCCAAGGGAGGGCTCATCAATCTCACCAGGCATATGGCAATCGCGCATGCCAAAGACCATATTCGGGTAAACTGCATCTGTCCGGGAGTCGTGAATACGCCACTCACCGAAAAATGGCTAAGCTCCTCCGACGATCTGTATAGAGAGGTTTGCGCGTGGCATCCTATGAATAGGATCGGGAGACCGGAGGAAATCGCTGCAACCGTGGCCTTTCTTCTTTCCGATGAAGCGTCCTTTATTACCGGAGCGATTCTGGCTATAGACGGTGGCTACCTGGCGGCCGGCAGGGGCAATCCGTGATGTGAGATCGTTGAGGACGTTGCTTTGAGACGGCCTGAAAAACACAGGGGGGAGTCTGAGTCGGTCCTGTCGCTTCATACATTGCCCCGCTCGGGAAAAGAAGACGGAAACGATTCCATCGCGTGTGCGTGCGTAGGAATTATCATTATGAGACCGAAACCTGCGTGCGCGGGGCCGTTGTGTACCGGCGGCCGCTCGTGTATCGTGAGGCCGGCGGTTCTTTTTCCCGTGAGTTGAAACAAGGGGATGGGCATGAACGCATACGCCGGTCGGATGGCTTTTGTCGATCTCACGACTTCGCGATGTCGCACGGTCGAGTTCGATGAAAGCTTCGCCCGAACGTGGCTCGGAGGAAACGGCTTTGCCGCGAAAATCATCCACGAAAACGTCGCTCCCGGGGCGGCGCCGTACTCGCCGGAGAACGTCGTCGTCTTTGCGCAGGGACCGGCGAACGGCGCCCCGTTCTGGGGCGGCAACCGTGGGCTGGTTGCTGCGATCTCTCCGATCACGAACGGTTTTTTCGACTCGGTATACGGGGGTGATTTCGCCTGGGCGCTGAAGCAGGCGGGATGGGACGTCGTCGTCATCGGCGGAGAGGCGGAGAAACCGGTATTCGTGCACGTGACTCCCGATGCGGTTCGCATCGAAGAGGCCGGGGAGATCTGGGGATACGGCGTTGAGCGGGCGATCGCGGCGCTCCGCTCTCGAGTCGGGGCGCGGAGCGAATGCGCCGTGATCGGCCCGGCGGCGGAGAACCGCGTCGTGTTCGGGAGCGTCATGTGCAGCGGACGTCGGCTGAGCGCCGCCGGGCGCGGAGGAATCGGTTCGGTCATGGGCGCGAAGAGGTGCAAAGCGGTGGTCGCTTCGGGACGTCGCGATTTCAGCTTTTACGACTCGGCGGCGGTCAAGGATCAATTCGGTCGGATGAAACCCGGTCTTCTGGAACTCGGCGCCGGACTGCGCGAGATGGGAACTCCGATGCTCGTCAATTTCATCAACGATCGCGGCATGCTCTGCACGCGAAACAACAACGCCGAGGTCTTTGAAAACGCTGCAAGGATCAGCGGCGAGGTAATCCGGGACACCTACAAAAAACGCAACATCGCGTGCCGGGGGTGCGGACTCGCCTGCGGAAAGAGCGTTGCGGTTCCGTCGGGGAAATACGCGGGTTCTCAGGTGAAGATGCCCGAGTACGAAACGCTGTACGCGCTCGGTTCGATGCTCGGGAACGACGACATCGTTTCGATCTTCAACGCGAACGCGCTCTGTGACGATCTGGGCATCGACACGATCAGTTTCGGTGTGACCTTGGCATTTCTGATCGAATGTTCCGAGAAGGGGATTCTCCCGTCCGACGATCTGAAGTTCGGCGCGCAGGACGGAATCGAGCGGCTCGTGGAGGCGACCGCTTATCGGCGGGGGCGCGTGGGGGAGTACCTCGCGATGGGGTCGGCCGCCGCGGCAAAGGAACTGGGGGAGGAATCGAAAGAATACCTCTACACGGCCAAAGGGCTCGAGATACCCGGCCACTCGGCGCGGGGATTGCGGATGACCGGGATTTCCTACGCGACGTCGCATCGCGGAGGAACGCACCACGACGGACGGCAGGTCTACTATCCGAACGATCCGCCGACCGATCCGGGGTTTTCCGACATGGTCTTGCTCAGTCTGAACACTTTCAACAACTCGACCGTCGGCGACTGCCTGCTGCTGTGCCGTTTCATCCACGAACGAACCTTCGGCAAGGCGCTCGCGGAAAACATGGTCCGGTTCATCGGCGCGCTTACCGGATGGGTCGACTATTCGCTCGACGAGCTCACCGCCACCGCGGAGCGGATATGCACGCTCGAACGACTCATTTCAGTCGAGCGCGGCTTCGATCGGCGGGACGACACGCTGCCTTACAGGGTCAGGACGACTCCGATACCGTCGGGACCGGCCGCCGGCCGGTACTGCGGCGAGGAGGATCTTGGGCGGATGCTCGATGAATACTATCGCCTGCGCGAGTGGGACGATCGCGGACGACCGACCGCGGAGACGCTCCGTCGACTCCGAATCGCGCGCGGCGAGGGAAGCGACCTCAGGATTCGGTAATCTCGCGGTAGATGTTCTTACCGACTTTTTCGCTCCACCTGTCGATGACCCGTCGCCACAGAGCTCCGGGGGCGCCGTTTCCGACGGGACAACCGTTTATCTTCGTCACGGGCCCGAGACAGTACGGCGTGGTCGGGAGCCACGCCTCATCGGCGTTGACCGCATCGTAGATGTGAATGTCGTCTTCGACGAAAGGGATGTCCATCTCTTCGAGCAGCTCGACGAGCGCCGTGAGGCTGATGCCACGGAGAACATTGTTGCTCCGGGGAGAAACGACGCGTCCGCCTGAATAGATCACAAAGTTTGAACCGCCCGTTTCGGTGATGTTTCCGTGCAGGTCGAGATAGAGCGGGACGGCCTCGGGATCCGCCAGATGAGCCTGTTGCTCTCCGATCCACATGTGGAGCCGGTTTCTGTGCTTGATTTTCGATGAGAGGCACTCGGGCGGCCAGTGGCGCGTCGCCGGCGTCACGCAGTGGGCGCCGTCGAGAAACATCGGTTTCCATAGATGAAACGGCAGTGGAAAGGTGTGCTGAACGTAGGTGGGTGTCGACGGCTCGGATGTTCCGGCCGAACCCGCGTATATCTCGTTGATTCCGGCGGTCAGATAGTAGACAACCCCAAGTTCGGCGCCCGGCGTCGCGGCAATGTTGTGTTCGATCAGCTCGTGCGTGATCTCAATGCTCCGCTCGAGCGAAACCGGAGGTTCGATGTACGCGTATCGGGCCGAACGGTAGAGCCGTTCGACGTGGTCACGGACACGGTAAGGGCGGCCGTTGAACGTCCTGAGAAAATCGGTCACGGCGGCGCCGAGAACGATGCCGAGATCATACACCGCAAGTCGGCAATCGGAGGCGGGAACGAACCGCCCGTTAAGGTGAGCGACCGGCCGGTAGCGCGACATGCCGAACGATAGCAGGGCGGGCGACCGCGGTCAACGGGTCGTGATGCGCGTCGACATCCGGTCGTACCGCCCACCGCGTGTCGAGAGTCGATTCCACAGGATTCGCGCCGCTGCGTATTCAAATCGGGCGTCGGATCCGATACTATCCAGCCAACGATGCAACCGATTCTCCATCACACGACGAAGTACGACGGAAGTCTTCACTATCGATTCCCCGCCCGGGTCGCGCATCGAGAAGACGACGTTCTGGTCGTCTATCGCGGACCGGGCGTCGAGCTTGAAAGCTATCGCGGCGCCATGGTCTCCGATCGGCGAATGCTGATCTTTTTCTACGCGCATCGGTATCACAACGTCGTTATTTCTTGGGACGCCGACTGGACCCCGCACATGCACTACGTCAACATCGCCTCACCTGCCGAGTGGGACGAGGAGCGAGTGACCGCGATAGACCTCGACCTTGACGTGGTTCGACCGGCTCGGGACGGGGTCGTCTATGTCGACGACGAAGAGGAGTTTGAAACGCATATCGATCTGTTTTCCTATCCAGAGGCGCTGGTCTCGACCTGTCGAAGCGAGTTGAGCGCTGTCGTCAAGGAGATGAGCGACCGCACCGGTCTCTATTCCGACGAAGTCTTCGACTGGCGTCCGGGCGCGCCGTTCGAGGCGGGGTATTTGCGCCGAGAATGAGGAGATTCACGTGATAATCGACGTTCATACTCACGCGTTCCCCGACGTTCTCGCCCGTCGCGCCGTGCCCTCGCTAGAAGCCGCAGGCGACGCGCGAGCGTTTCTCGACGGCACGATCGGGTCGTTGCTCGACTCGATGGACGAGGCCGGCGTCGACGTGTCGGTGGTAGCTTCGATCGCCACGCGCCCCGAGCAGTTCGACTCGATTCTCACGTGGTCGCGCAGCATCGCTTCGCGCCGAATCGTTCCCTTTCCTTCGGTCCACCCTTTACATCCACGGGCGCTCGATCAGATTACCGAGATCAGGACGTCGGGCTTCGTCGGGATCAAGCTTCACCCGTATTATCAGGATTTCACGCTGACCGATTCGAGGATTCTCAGCCTTTTCGGGCGGATCGAGCGGGAAGGCCTGGTGCTCCTGCTGCATACCGGCTACGACATGGCCTACGCGCGAACGAGGCTTGCCGCGCCGGCGATGGTGGCCGAGGTCCTCCGGAGCTTTGACGCTCTCAAGCTCATCGCTACGCATTTCGGCGGCTGGGAGGAGTGGGACGAGGTTGAGCGACACCTTCTCGGTCGCGACGTTTACATCGATACTTCTTATTCGATACCGTTTCTCGGGGCCGCCCGGGCGCGCGAGTTTCTCGACGCGCACCCGGCCGCGCGGGTTCTGTTCGGAAGCGATTCTCCGTGGGCGAGCCAGCTCCGAGACATCGAGGCGATCAACGCGCTTGATATTGAAGAGGGGCGCCGGAAGGCGCTTCTGGGGGGTAACGCGCAGCGACTCCTCGGGCTCACCTAAGTACCGATAGGAATCCGAGTTATCAAGCAGGTCGGGTCGTCGTCGGGAACGGCCTCCGTCGGGTTGCCCTCGTGCGTTTTCGCCCACATACTATTCGAAGATTGGAGCCGTGTCGTTCGGCGCGGCGGCAAAAACAGCGTCTCCGGAGCATCCGCGTGAAGGCAATGGTTTTATGCAGAATCGGGGTGATGAGGAAAGGCGATTAGCCGCTTGAGCTTCGCGAACTTCCCGCTCCGTCGCCGGGGCCGGGTGAGGTGAGGATTCGCGTGCGCGCCTGCGGCGTGTGTCACACCGAAATCGACGAAATCGAAGGCAGAGTCTCGCCGGCGCGGCTGCCGATCGTTCCGGGGCATCAGGCCGTTGGAGTAGTCGACGCGGTCGGGGAGGGAACGGTCGCTCGATCGATAGGCGACCGCGTCGGTGTCGGATGGGTGTTCGACTCTTGCGGGTGTTGCCGCTACTGCCGTCGGGGACGGGAGAATCTGTGCGCCGCCTTTCGAGCCACCGGGCGCGACGTCGACGGCGGGTACGCCGAGTGCTTGGTCGTTCCCGAGGCGTCGACATACCCGATACCGGATCGCTTCGACGACGTCACCGCCGCTCCGCTTCTCTGCGCGGGGGGTGTCGGATATCGATCGCTCAGGCTCGCCGGAATCGAGAACGGGCAGGTCCTCGGCTTTTTCGGTTTCGGCGCCTCGGCGCATATCGTTCTGCAGATGGCGAGACATCGCTATCCGGATTCCAGCCTTTTCGTCGTTACCCGAAATAACTCCAAGAGGGTGCTCGCGAGCCGGCTTGGCGCCGATTGGGCGGGTTCACCCGATGATCAACCGCCTGCGTTGATGGACGCGCTGATCGACACGACGCCGGTATGGCGTGCGGTCGTCGACGGGATGCGTATGCTTGCGCCGGGAGGTCGGCTGGTGATAAACGCGATCGGCAAAACAGACGTGGATAAAGCGGTGCTGACCCGGATCGATTACAGGACCCATTTGTGGATGGAGAAGCAATTGACCACCGTGGCCAACGTGACGCGGAAAGACATCCGAAACGCTCTTCGCATAGCCGCCGAGATTCCCATCGCGCCGGTGGTTGAAACGCATACTCTCGCCGAGGCGAACCGGGCGTTGACCGACGTGAAAGAGGGGCGGCGGGAAGGCGCGCGGGTTCTCGTCGTGTCGTGACGCGTTCGTCGCCGGTTTCGAAGCGCCGGCAACTATGCTACAGTACAGTCGAGGTTGACTCGGGCCGGCAGAAGGAGTGTACGATGAGGATAGGTCTGTGGGGATGCGGTCAGATGGGCGCGAACCTGGCGGAAGGGCTCGACGGAATAACCGAAGCGAGCCTGGTCGTCGTGTTCGATCTCGACCGCGACGCGGCGGCGGCCGTCGCGTCACGGCGCGGCGCCGCGGCGGTGAACTCGGCGGAGGAGTTGTTCGCGTGGGACGGTCTCGACGGTGTGATGATCGCTCTGCCGTCGGACATGCACGCGCCGGCCGCCGTGCGGGCCGCCGATGCCGGCGTCCACGTGTTCGTAGAAAAGCCGATGTCGGTCGATGTAAAAAGTTGCCGGGATATGATCGATGCGGCACGACGAAACGGCGTCAAACTGATGGTCGGGCAGGTGCTGCGGTACTACGAACCGTACCGGAGTATTCTACGGTGTATTTCCGACGGACGGTTCGGCGCGCTTCGCGCCGCGGCAATCTGTCGACGCACCAAGGCGCTGAAGGCGGGAGCATCGGGGTGGAGACTCGACCGCAGGCGAAGCGGCGGGCTCCTGTTCGAAGTCGGGATACATGAACTCGACATGCTTCGATGCCTGCTCGGTCGTCCCGCATCCGTTCGTTCGCTGTCGAGCCGAGCGTCGGACACGGAGAACGCGGTCGACTTTCTTTCCGTTCAGATCCGGTTTGCTTCCGGCGGCGTTGCGACGTATGAGACCGGACTGGGTGACCATTCGGGCTGCTATGGATTTCGACTCTACTTCGAAAAGGCGACCATGATCTCTCATTCGGTTTTCGATACTTCGGCCCTTGCGCTGCATACCGCCGATGGAACGTGCGAGCTCGATCTCGAGGCGGAGTGGTCGAAGGAACCGCCGGTCGAGGCCGAGTTGCGCGGATGGCTCTCGGCCGTCCGGGGCAAGGCGTCGGTTCCCGTCACCGGCGAGGACGGATTGGCGAGCGTCGCCCTCGCCGAGGCGGCGTATCGGTCGGTCGATCTCGACGAAGCGACGGTGGAGTACTCGACGTGAAACCGACCCTTGGGTGTACGACTCGTCCTTTCGGAAAGGTCGGCTTTGTCGAAGCCTTCGAAAGAATCGCCGCGGCCGGTTTTTCCGAAGTCGCGGTATTCGCGAACGTGGGGATCGATTCCGCATCTTCGGACGAGCACGCGACGGAAGTTAAAGCTGCGGCCGAAGACCTGGGCTTGCGAGTTTCGATGCTTCTTGCCCGCGCGGAGCTTGACACGCGTGACGCAATGACCAAGTATCGTCGACTTATCGACCGGGCGGCCGTTCTCGGCGCTTCATGGTTGCTCGATCTCGGCGCCGGGAATCCGGACGATTTTGATCGGTACGTGGAACTTATGAAAAACGCAGCGCCCTACGCGCAGGATGCCGGGGTACGCATTTCCGCCAAACCTCACGGCGGCATTACACGGACGAGCGAGGATCTATTGTCACTCAACGCCCGTGTCGGCCATCCGTCCTACGGCATCTGTTTCGATCCGGGCAACATCATCTACTACACGCGTGGCGCCGAGCGGCCGGAGACCAACCTTGCCGAGGTCGCTCCGGCTGTGACGACCTGTATCATCAAGGACTGTGTTCTGCGCGACGGCGAACCCGATGTCATGATTACTCCCGGAGAGGGTCTGGTCGATTTCGACACCGTGCTGGGCGTGCTTGCACGCGGTGGATTCCGCGGGCCGCTCTATCTCGAATGCGTCGGCGGCGCGACGGTCGAAGAGGTCGACGCGAACGTTCGAAAGACGCGTGAGATGATTGAAGGCGTGCTCGCCACGCTTTAGGCAGGCGGTTTCCGAATGCCGGTTCTGCTTGCCCTCGACATAGCCGCGGTCGTTTTCTCCGCGGCGGTGGCGCTTTCGATGCTGTTGATTGCCGCCTCCTCCGAAATCAAGCGGCTCCGCAACCTCAGTTTCGTCGTTTTCGCCGCCGTTTTCGCCACGTGGACGATTCTCATGTTGCTTCTGCTGCTGTCGCTTTGGTTCGGCGCCGGCAACCCGTTGGTGCTCACCGAGTTTGTGGGTCTGACGTTCGGTCTGATTCCGCCGACGCTGTTCATCTTTGCATCTCACCACACCGAGCGGTGGACGCGCGTGCACGCGGCGGCGGGTGCGCTCGGTGTTCTCGCGACGGCTGCGTTCGCCGTTCCGCTCTTCGGCGGACGGATCGTATCCGACCCGCGAATTGTAGCCAACGGGTCGGTCGTGGTGTCGGTGAGCGGCGCGGTGTGGGTCTATGGGATTGTTCCCGTGACCCTGTTCGCGTGGACCCTCCGGTTGTTCCGACAATCTCGAAGACGCCTGGGCGATTCCTACTCGTCGTGGGCGGTGCTGCTTCTCGCCGTCGGCATGATCGTCGACGGCTTCCTCCAAGCCGCGTTTCCTGCGCTCTCGATCGCGGCGGCCGTAGGGATCGGAACGCTCGGATACGCGGTACTACGGAAACAGCTTTTCAACCCGCTCAGAGAATCCGAAGCGAAGTTTCGGTCGCTCGCCGAACAGTCGCCGAACATGATCTTCATCAACCGTCACGACCGAATCGTCTACGCGAACACCGTCTGGGGCGAGGTCATGGGTTACGGGCGATCCGAGCTATGTCGCGGCGATTTCGATTTCCTTCGGCTCGTCGCCCCGGATTCGCTCGATACGGTGAAGGAACGACTGGCGGTGCACGCGACCGGCAACGAGGCGCCTCCTTTCGAGTGCGGTTTGATGCGTCGGGACGGAGTGCGGATCGACGCGATTCTCGCGACGAAACTGATCGAGTACGACGGGGAGAAGGCGGTCTTGGGAGTCATTACCGACATCACCGACCGAAAACGATTCGAGAGGCTGCTTCTCGCGCTGAACCGTGCGGCGTTGGCCATGGAGCAAACCATTGTGTCGGAGGAGTTATGTCCGGCCGTCGGCGCGGTCCTCGAGGAACTCGGCTTTTTGTGCATCTGTTACAAGTCGAACGAGGGCGAGCGACAGCTTTCTCTCTACTATTCGACGATCGAGGATGATCGGATTCCCGAGACGATCGATCCGACCAAGGCGCCGATCCTCTCCGAATTGCTCGGCAACCATCGTCCCAAGTTGCTTCCCACGGAACTGGTGTTTGCGCCGGTCTCGTCGTCGGCCGAAGGGCTGGGCTACGGGGCTTCCAAGTCGTTCGCCGCTCCGTTGGTTTCGGAGGACGAGGTGATCGGCCTGCTCGTTCTCGGCGGAAATGATCTGCGGGAAAGCGACGCGCCCGTTCTTACCGCGCTTGCGAATCAGATCGCGGCGGCATGGCGCAAGGCTGCGCTCATGGTCGGGCTTCGGGAAAGCCTGAATGAGCTGGAACGAACGCAGGACCGATTGCTCCAGGCGCGAAAGATCGAGGCGGTGGGCACGATGGCCGGCGGACTCGCGCACGACCTGAACAACATTCTGGGCGCCATACGAGGCTACACTTCCGTATTATCTCAGGATTTCGGTCATCATCACGGTGTGCGCGATGCGGTTGAAGAAATCGGCCGCGCGACCTCCCGGGCTTCCGGATTGATCGAGCAGCTGCTCGCTTTCGGGCGCCGGCAGGCGCTTCGGGAGGATGAGGTCAATCCCGACTCGGTGATTACCGAAATGCAGGGGATTATCGAGCAAGTGCTCGGCGAGCGGACTCACCTTGCGCTCGCCCTCGACGCAGGCGGCGCGCGCATACGAACCGACCGGCAACAACTGGAGCGAGTGTTGTTGAACCTGGTCGTCAACGCTCGTGACGCGATGCCCGACGGAGGTACTTTGACTATCGCCACATCCCGGTGCGAAATAGGCGTGAACGACGTTTCAACGTCTATCGCGACGCCCGTTTCAACAACCGTATCGGTCAAAATGGGCGAGGTTACCTCCGGCGCCTATGTGTCGCTGTCGGTATCCGACACCGGAATCGGGATGGACGCACACGTGATGGACCGTCTTTTCGAGCCGTTTTTTACGACCAAGGAAACGGGCAAGGGTGCGGGGCTCGGGCTGTCGACGGTGTATGGTTTCGTGACGCAGAGCGGCGGGCAGGTAAGCGTCGAAAGCCGCCCGGGAGAAGGTACCGTTTTCGTCATCCTTATGCCCATAGTATAATGATTCGAATCACCACCTGACGCGCAGCCACGGTTCCGATACAATGCGGCACAAAGGAGGCGCCATGGGATTGTACGAATTTCGGGGCCGCGCGGTCGAGACACACGTAACCAGGGTCGCGAAGCCACACCGCGAAGGTGGAAGGTGGACCTACACGATAATAATTCGAATGGATCCGTCCGACGAGACGAGCGGAGTCGAGCAAAAAATCGAGCCGAGATATTTCGATAGCGAGCAGGAGGCCGAACGAGCCGCGAGAATGCACGGTGAGGACATAGTCCGCGATTCGTATATGTAGCGGTCCCGCGGTATTTCCCGGTCGAAGGATGGTCGGGCTCTATCCTACGACGAAGCGGTGTTGGGACTCGGGCACCCCCGGGCGACTTGGGAGACCGTTGTACGTGCGACATCCTGCGTCGTACCATCCAATCGTGTGAAACCGTACTTGTTCGCCGGGCGGAATGGGGTCGACGCCGACGCCGATATCGGGGGGCGCAGGCTCCGAAACGTCCAGGATTCGACGTTCAGCCGCCTTGGCCTGAAACGTGATGACCGGTTCGATCAGGGCAAGTTCTTTTGCTTCGGAGTGGTAGGGCAACGACAGCAGTGCGCGAATGCATACAGGCGCACCGCGGAGGGCGGACGCCGCGCCGGGATCGTAGCTCACGCAGACGGCGCCGGTCACGATGTTGCGGAACGTATCAAGCCGATGAGAAAGATCCGTGCGGCCCCGCCCGATCGAATACGATTCTCGATTGCGTATCAGATCGGCGGCGTCGCGTGATATCCGGCTCAGTGCGGCGGCGTACCGGCGCCGCCACGTTCGGTCGGACTCGAGTCTGCGAAGTGCGTCAAGAACGACCGTCGTCTGGCTCGTCACCCACGGAGGGTTCTCAAACAACGCACCGTCGGCAAGACGTGCGGCCGTGCTTCGTCGTTTGTCGTCCCGAAGACGGCGGTAACGATCGCGCCATTCGGACAACCCGGTAATATCCGAAGCGATCGCGGCAATGAGCATCGCACAGAACGGGCCTCGGGGAGGGTCGCCGGAAAGGAGATCGCCCCAACTCGTGAGCCGACCGTCTTCGCGCTCGAGTCTCCAGCCGGCTTCATAAACCGCCGTCGCGTAGGCTTCTATCGTGCGGTCGATTCGTCCGCATTCGACGGGCGATGCAATCGGTGACCGCCGATAACGCCACAATGCCGTAATCCAATGCGATTGCTGATCGATCGACGAATCCCGATAGTGGGTCTGTCCGTCGGGGAGGACGCCCCGCGGTATGAAGCCGGGAACCGAACTCGCCTCGGAGAGCAGCATCAGGCCTTCAAAAAGCCGACGCGCTCGTCCGGCCGTCGCTTCGCAGGCGGCGACTGAGTACCGATCGATCTCCGCGATCAGGAGTCGTGAGCCGTACATGCAGCTATCTTCGATCGGCGTGCACCATCCATTGGAGTTCGGCACGTCATTGTCGATTTGACGTCGGGACGGGAGATTGATTCGACCTACTTCGTAAGGATCGATGTAGGTGTAGTAGAGGCCGGTCTCCGGCTGAAGGAAGTAACGGTCGATGAGGAGGTGAAGTGTTTCAGCAAGTATCGAAAACTCGTGAAAGCCTGCGGGTGACCCGCTTTGACGGTTCATCGATTTAAGCGTAACGCGGGCGTGGTAGAGATGCAACGCCGCCTCTTTTGGTGATGATCCGGATTCTGTAGACAACGGGCGGACGAAATCCGCGCGCGTTCGACCGCCTTGTCGATTCGGCCCGCGGTCCGAATGCCGCCGGTACGGTTGCACTATGAGCTTTTATAGGATAAAATGTTGGAATAGATTTTATAATGAATAAGTCTGTACTGGATGAATGCTCTCTTTGGGGTTCGCGAAGTTCATCTTGCGGCAGCAAACGGGAACGCGTGCGGCAGGTTTTGAATCCGTCGTCATTCCGGACGGGAGGAGTGCTCTGAGGAACGCCGTGACGCCTGTTCGACGAAGCGATCTTGTTTTCGTCATGCAGAGGCGGGTGGGACATGCCGGCACCGTCGCGTGTTTCGTTATCGCGGCGATCAACGTTTTCGGTGGAATCGAAAGTACGGGTACCGGCATCGCACAAGTGCTAATCAGCCCGTCAGTCTTTATTCTCGTCTCGGTCGGGATTGTTGCTTATTTAACGACGCTTCGTAACTGGCCTTTTCTGCGG
>JAJRYZ010000062.1 GCA_024275515.1 Spirochaetota bacterium | reverse complement strand
GAGGGGCGGAGATTCAACGGAATGTGCGCCGCCGTCATACGGGTTCAGCTCCGAAAGCTCCCCGCCATGATAGAGGCAATGACGGCGATCAGTCGGCGCGTGCGGGCCGCGGTGAGTCTTCCGCGGGGCGTGGAGTGGAGAACCGTCGTCGACCCCGTGGGTGAACACGGATCGACGGTGACGATGATCTTCCCGTCCGAAGATGAGGCCGCCGCGTTTTGCGCGGCAGGCGCTCGACTCGCCGGCGATCTGTGGTTCGCGATGCATCTGAAGCACCACGGCCAGCACATCTACTACAACTGCAGCAATCTCGTGGAGAAGATGGAAACACTACCCGGCGGCTTTCCGTGGAGTCATCCCGCGAACGCAGGCGACTATTCGTACGGTCCGGGAACTTGTCCGAATACCGACGCGCTTCTTGCGCGAAGCGTCGGATTCGCAGTGCGCCCCGATGAGTCCGAACTCCACACCGATGCCGTCGCCGAAATGCTCGGCCTCGCTTTTTCCGACATGTAGTCGAGCCATAACGACATTCGAAACGCACGATGGATCAGTTGTTCAGCCGGTTCACATCTTCGATTATCTCCGTGCCGCCGTTTGTGTAGAAATAGGCGCGCCAACCGTCGAAATCGTCGAGGGGACGCCGTCCCAGGACGATGTTCACCGCCATCTCCGTGAAGTAGTTTCTCAAGACCGGCATTTTCTCCGCTTCCAGGAGAGACGGGATTCGGTACGGGTCATGATCACCGTATTCCTCCAACAGACCGATCGATTCCACGTAGTCCATCGAGACGACCCCCGTTCGGGCAAGGGCGGTCCACATTTCGATCAGGAAATGCACACTCCTGGTATGATAGAGGTCGACGACGAAATTGTAGCTGTAGGCCCACGCTTGTGGATTCTTCTGTCGGGGGATTCGAAAGTAGTATCCGGCTCTGATCTCGTGGGAAACTCCTTCATCGCCCCAAAAGAGCCTGTCGGCCTCTTCGGTGAAGCTGTAGTTGAACAGCCTCACTCCGGCCTCCGGGTGCTTGACGGCGACGGGAACGGCCCAATGCCAGTAGTCCCAACTGTCGACGGAGAGTCGCCGGGTTCCTCCCGGGCCCTCGATGGGCGGAGCGACGATCGCGTAGAGGGCCTGGGGATTGTCTTTCCGTAGGAGGGGATTGGCGATAGTGATCACTCCCGATTGGTACATGTTGATGAATCCGTAATACCCCTGTCGGCAGCGGGCCCAGTATTCGCCGAACTGAAGGATAAAAGCGTCCGGTTCAATGACACCGGCTTCCCAGCATTTCTTGATATACGCCAGAGCCTCCTTTGTTTCGGGACGGATTATGTCGGGGACGATTTGCCCGTCGACTCTGCTCCAGGAATCGAAGTCGACATCGAAGGGGGAAGTAAGCTGGTCCATGAATGCGAGATTCTTGACTCCGGACATCCCGTAGGTGTCGTTCTTGCCGTTTCCATCGGGGTCGTCAAAAGTGAATGCCTTGAGGACCGTGAAAAGTTCCTCGGTCGTGCGGGGCATCTCAAGTCCCAGCCGATCGAGCCAATCCTTTCTGACGAACTGGTGGCGCCCGTTCAGCATAGGGTTGGACGGAGTTATCAGACTGTACTGCCTTCCCAAATACCTGCCGTAGAGGTCGGCCCCGTTTGCGGCTACATTCCGACGATAATCCGGCGCGTATTGCTCAATCAACGCATCGAGAGGCTGAATGAGCCCTTGATCCGCCCACAGGACCATGTCGGTCTTGCTGCACTGGATCAGGTCGGGCGCATTGCCCGACGCGATCGCCAGGTTCTTCTTCTGATCGTAGTCGGAGACGGCGGGAACGATTTCCCATGTGATGTCGTACTCCGGAAACGCCCGCGCAAAAATGTTCGCATACCGGTTCTCGTTTGCGTCCGTCTCGGCGGGGAGCTCCACGACGTGCGTTGCCCGCATGATCCGAACAGGTATTTTCTCCTCCGTTAGAGGCCGATTGCGCTCCGGGCTGCCCGAAGCGAAAAGTTGCGTCGACGAGAAGAACAACGCGGCTAATAGAAGAAATATGGCGCGACGAAAAAGTTGGTGACGAACGCCGAACCCACGGCGGCCCCGCCCTCGGCCGGCGGGGAACCGTCGGCCGGCGTAGTTTCGACGTACGGTTGCACCGGTACTCGGTGCCGGGTGAGATTTCACGAGACCCCTCCGACTCTTCACGCCTTGACGGCGCCCGAGGTAATACCTTGAATATAGTACTTCATCCCGAAGACAAAGACGAATACCAGGGGAACGGAGGAGAATACATAACCGGCCGCCTGAGCTCCCAAGTCGGGCGTGGAGACAACGAACTCCAGAGAGGGGGCGTAGCTCTGGACGGCCATGATGAGCGTCTGTTTCGTTTTCGTGACTATCATCAAAAGCGGCCACAGCAGATCATTGTATATGGCCAGGAACTGCATAATGCCTATCGTAATGAGGATGGGAACGGAAATGGGAAGCGCGATATGACGAAGGCACTGCAACTCGCCGGCGCCGTCCATGCGGGCCGACTCGAAAAGCTCTTCCGGCTGTTGCTGGAAAAAAGCTCTGAGCAGAAAGATGGCAAACACCTGGCCGCCGGCCACGTAGAAGATCGCCAACCCTACCAGGCTGTCCCTGATGCCGAGATTTATGGCGAGAATGAATCTTGGAGTGAGCGAAAGGACCGCGGGAATCATCATGAGGACGATTACCAGATAGAAGATGAGTTCCTTGCCGAAGAATTTCATGCGAGCGAATCCATAGGAAGCCATGGTGGCGAAGAACTGTATTCCCAGGATCGATCCGAGCGCGAGAGCGATCGTCCTGAGCGCAGGGGCCCACAGATCTGCGAACGCCGTTGAATAATTCGCCAATTTCGGCGGCCAGGGGAAGGCCCAGAAATCTCCGTATATGGCGACGGTGTCTTTGAAGGACAGAAAGAGCATAAGAACCACCGGCGCGAGAGACAGGAGCAGCAGGAAACTCAGCAGAGAATACTTGATGATTGACGTAGGCAGCGTCTCTTTCATGATTGCTCCCGACTTTCTCAGGCTTCCTTGCGCTTCATCCGGAGGAGCACCGTGACCACGAAGACGATGATGAACAGAATCACACCGAGTGACGAGGCGTAACCGTAGTTGCCGCGGTCAGCTATTTCCAGATACATCTGCAGCCCGGGGACATAGGTGGCGTATCCCGGTCCTCCCCGAGTAAAAACGAAAATATCGGCATAGGACTGGATCGAACCGATGTACGAGAAGAAGATCAGTATGCCGAACTGCGGTTTCAAAAGAGGCAACTCGATTCGGACAAACCGCGCCACGGCGTTGGCGCCGTCAATCCTGGCGGCGTCGTAGAGTTCTCCGCTGATATTGATCAACCCGCCGAAGTAGATCAAGAATGCAAAGGCGCCGACCCACGGGAATCCGGCGAAGATGATGCTTCCCAGAGCATAGCGGCCGTTTCCGAGCCACGCCTGCTTCAGGTGTGCGAGTCCGAGAAGCTCCAAGATTTGGTTGATGAGTCCGACATCCGAGCCGTAGATCATCCTCCATATGAGCACGATGACTATTCCCGGCACGATGGAAGGGACGATAAACGCCGTTTTGAAGAAATTGCGCGGCTTCGCATGAACCAGGTGAAAGACGAGAAGTGCCGTGAGAAGCGGAAATGAAACGACTTTGAACAGATTCGCCGCCAGGATGATTCCCATATTCCTGAAGCCTGAGATGAAAACCCGATCGTGCATTGCCGCGGCGAAGTTCTCGAAGCCGACGAACTCGATCGGATTGCTCAGGGAAAAATCGGTAAGGGAATAGTAGAGGCCGCTGATCGCCGGGTAGTAGGCAAAAGCCAAAAGGAGGAGCAACGAGGGGAGAACAAGCAGATACCCGACCCGACCTTCATAGAGCCTCTTGCGGAGGACGGCGACTTTCGTGCGAAGGGATGAGACGGAAGCGGTCAGCAAACCGGCCGTCAACAGAGAACCGATAAGAGTGAGCCACGCACGCATCGTGCGTACGAACCGGTGCGTCCTGCCTCTCAGGGCGGCCGCGATGGAAATCGTCGCCTGCTCTCCCGAATAGGAGACGAGAGATACCGTATCGTCCCCGGTGATCACCAGAGATCGAACCCCCTGCGTGAAAACTCTATTCTCGTATATGAGTTTCCCCTGTCCGTTCATGAGATAGAATCTCCCGCTTTCGTCTCCGGCCAACAAACTGAGAGAAGGCCGGTGCCACGCGAGGGAGCGGATGGAATATGCGGAGATCTCGGTGTGCCAAATGATCTTTGATTCCGAATCCAGAAGGTGGACATTCCCACCTTCGTCACTTACGGCAATACTATTGCGCGATGCAAGCGCCACGAGTCTCTCGATCGGCTTGATGAGAGTGATGCGCCACATCTCCTTCCCCGATTCGGACACCATCCCGACTCTGGAGTTTCTCGTCCCGAAAAAAACATCTTCGCCTATTGAGACGACCGCCTTGGAGTTGAAACCGATTCTGTACCTGAAAACCTCATCGTATTCGGGCGTGAATCGACTGAGGTACCATTTGTCGGAGTACTCGCCGGTTCCATACACGACGAGAAGGCCGCCGTTGCTCATAGCATCGATGTCCTTGATGCGGCCCTGCACGGTGAGCAATCCTGCATCTTGAAAATTACGATCGAGAATGTAGATCCTCTGATCCGTACATCCCACGTATATCCGTTTCGCGTCTTCGGATGCCGCAATGGAAAGAATAGGATGCTCGAAGGACTTGCTGCGAACCACCACGTCGTTTTCGACGAGAAGTATTTCGTTCTCCGCCGTAGCCAGAACATAACGAGTTCTATCCAAAGGGGTGGAATCGACAATGACCCCTCCGAACCCGTCCTGCCGAGTGACGACCGACTTGGCGTCCTTGGCTACGATGAAGCCGATTACGTTGACGGCAATGACCGCCGAGACGGTCAACACCAGACGGAGAAAAAGCCTTGCCCGTACGACGCGGCTGAAAGTCTCGTGTAGTACACTCATTCCGACGCTTACGCAGACGAAAGACGGCGCCTCCGATTCCGCGGACGCGCCGCCCTCCGTTCCGACGGTGCTTATTCGGTTGGACTTCTTTCCGGGCTGTCCAGCCTCCCGGGCGCCAGATTGATAGCGTCGAGGATCTTGTCGAAATTGTCCATGACAAGAGCCTGATAGCCGGCGGCGAATTGCTGCGGAGTAATCTCGTCATCCAAGACCTGCCGGAAGAGTTCGAAAGCTTCCGTTTGCATTCCAGCTCGGCCGCCGACAACGGTTGTAAGAAGTCTATCGGGCGTCGTCATGGGATTTCCTTCTTTCTTGTCGAGCCCGATGGAATCTAAGAGCTCCTGGTACTCCGGCGGTATGCTCACGTCCTTGACGAGAAGCGGACCCCCGGGCGTCCACCCTCTGTCGCCTCCAAGGTAGCCGTCGATCCATGCCTGATATCCCGGCCCGGATATCCAGAACCTGATGAAGTCGACGACCATGTCGGTCTGCTTTTGGTTTTTGTCGATGGCGCCTATGTACTCGCCGGTGATGGATTGAAAGACGCGGTTGGGAGCGTTTACCAGGCCGCCCGTCATCGGTGGATGGGGAAAGACCCCCCACTTGAAAGGTTTGAGCTTGGTGTCCGGATTGATTTTCAGCTCCTCGAGCCTGTTCCTGTCGTCCAGATTGGCCATGTCTCTCTTGGTGCGCGCGATGGCCCACGAACCGTCGACGATGACTGCCGCCTTCTGTTGGAGGAAAAGAGGATACGGATCCGACAGAACATAGAGATCTTCGGTCGCGTACTGAGGGAATATCTTTTTGAGATTAGTGATGAATTCGACCATCTCCGGGGTGTCGAACCGTATCTCGCCGTCCCTGATTCCCCTGTAGAACCGCGCGACGTTCCACGTGTACTCGACCTCCGGATCGTAGTTGTAGTCGCCCGGTCTGGATTTGGCGATCTCCTTGGCGGGCTGGTTGTACTGCTGCCAGTAGGCCTGGTTGACCCACTGAGGAAGCTGGTAGGTGAAGTTTATCGCGATCGGCACGTAGCTCGCCGCTTTGATTTTTTCGCACACCGACGCAAACTCATCCCAGTCGGCAGGAGGGTTGACTCCGACCGCATCGAAGATATCGGCGTTGTACAGCCAGATAATGTCGACCGCCTGAGTGCCTATGAGATACCTCTTACCGTCGGAAAGGGTGAGAGGATTATCGAGGTGGTCGAAGTCGAAATCTTCGCTCCAAGGATGTCCCGTGTAGGGATTCTCGGCGTAGCGGTACTTGTTGAAATCTACGTAGTTCTCATAGCTCCTCGCGTAGTTCGCGGAAACGATGTCCGGTCTCACAACTCCCGCTGCGAGTTGGGTGGTAAGCCAGGATGCGTAGTCCGCCGACACGGGCTCCCAGTATACTGTCACGTCCGGCTGATACTCATTGTACGCTTTGATAAGGGATTCGGCTGCAACTTGTGAGTAGTCGCTCGCAAGGATTGATACGACGATCTCACCGCTGTATTTCTCCATGCCGCCGGCAGCCGTTGTCGTCGGCTGCGGCTCCTCCGTGCCGCCGGCGGCAAAGACGAGAACCGCACTCAGCGCAAGTACAGTCATAATCGACAGTCTTTTCATTCGGTTCCTCCTGATCTTTCTCGATTACTAGAACCGTAGCACGCGGAGCGAGTCCGTCTACGATGAGGTTTTCAGGATCGTGATGGATTCTTCAGACCGGGGAGTTGAATTATTCAGACGCGGAATCAGATATTCACAAGCGTCGGCCGGCGCTCGTCACTCTCCGCCGGTCGACCGGCGGTAGACGTTGGGCGTTACTCCTTCGTATTTCTTGAAGAAGCGGTTGAAACTCTGCGAGTTGTTGTAGCCAACCTTCAGCGCGATATCTTTCGCGCTGAAAGTCGACTCCCTCAGGAGCTCCTTCGCCTTTTCGATGCGATGGTGATTGAGAGAATCGAAAATAGTGCGCCCGGTGGCCTGTTTGAAGAGGGTGCTTACGTAGTTCGCGTTCAGGTGGACGCTGTCTGCGATGTCGAAAAGGGAGATGTCCCGGACGTAGTTCCGCCTGATGTACTCCCAGATGAGATGTACGATCCGGCCGTTCTCTTCGGTACGCAGACGCCGCACAATCCGATCCCCCGTGTCCCGGCAGATGTCCATGAGATGCTGCTCCGCCTCATCGAGAGTCGGGGCGCCGTAGAGCTTCTGAAAGAGCGTGGGGTCCTCGATTATCTCGCGACTCAGCCATTCCATGTTCAGACTCTCGATGATGCGGCTCAGGAGCATGACAAACAGGTTCTTGACTATGTCCGGCTTGATGTGAGCGGATCGAATACCCTCGACTATCGAATGCAGATTCCGCTCCAACTTGTCCATTCGACCGGTCCGAAGACAATTCACAAGCTCCAGGTGCTTCAAGGAAATCGATTCGATACTGTCGGGCGCTTGTTTTTCCCTGCTGTAGAAATAGAGTCGATCTCGTCCGTCGAAGAACCGACGGTTCAAAGCGTCCATTGCATGCCTAAAGGAGGCCGGCAGTTCATACAGCGACGATACCTCATCGCCTACGCCGACGGTGACGAGACAGGACAGGTTCTCGCAAAGCGATTCCCTCAAGCGGTGGAGATAGTCCCGGGCCCGACCGTTTTCGCCGGAATCGTAGTTCAGAGCAACGCCCACATGACCCGACAACGTCACGAACGCGGCGCAGTCTATCGTTCCTTTCGGTTGCAGACGATCGACGACCGTCGCGGCATAGGAGAGGAGAGACTCCGGACTTCCGGCATGCGCGTG
>JAJRYZ010000061.1 GCA_024275515.1 Spirochaetota bacterium | reverse complement strand
GGGATGATGAGCACGGCGATGCGAACGGGAACGATTCCGATAAGAGCTTCCGGGTCGAAGCCGAGAAGGACGAACGAAACGGAGGTCCACGCGAGCGTCGTGGCGACCGTCACCGAAACAAATTGCACGGCCACCCCGGTCCATCGGCGAGCGGCCCCCGAAAGCGCGTTGAACCCGGCGGCAAGCGAAAGATGCCGGTCTTCCCTCGAGGTGATCATCCCCCCCGTAAAAGTGACCCACACGACGAGGTGCTGTATGTAGCGAAAGGATCCGTGAACCCCCGATCGGAACAACGAACGCGCAACGATCTCGACGACGGGGAAAAGCGTCAGCAGCATTATCGCGGAAAACCCGAGCAGGTCTTCTCCTATTCGGAAGACCCTAACGGCTTTCCCGACGCGGCTACCGCGCGGCTTTCGCGGCCCGGTATTCATCGCGGTATCCTACCGTCTCGTCGAAGACTTCCCGGGAAATCGCGCTTCCGATGAGTATCGCGTAGCCCTTCTTCATGAGCTCGTACCACTCCGCCATCGCCGACTCGGGGACCTGATTGATGATGAGACCGTTCTGCTTCATGATTTCGATGGCCTGCTGCTCGAGATCGCGCGTGTCGTAGTAGAGGTCGGTGAGAACCTCTTTGGAAACATCGAGCAACCTGTCTCGAAATCGTTCCGGAATGCGTCTCCACGTGCGCTCGTTGACGATGAGCCCCGCGATGAGCGGCGCGATCTCGATCGAGCTCATATAAGGAGTCAGCCCGAACCACTGATAGACGGCCGCGATAAGCGGAGGCGCATGATACGCTTCGACCATCCCCGTTTGAAGACCCGCGAGAATCTCGGTGGTGTGCAGAGGAATCGCGTCGAACCCCGTCGCACGCCACGTGTAGAGGATCTCCTCGTCCTCGGCGCTGACGGCGAGCTTCAGCTTACGAAGATCGTCGGGCGTGATGATCGGTTGTTTGCCGAAAAAATGGACCCACCCCACGGTCGTCCAGGCCACCAGTTTGAATCCCTTTTCTTGGATCAGTTCTTCGAAGGTCGGCGACATCTTCTCGAGGACGTACTGGAGCTCGTCGTATCCGTTGAACAGCAGCGGAAGATTGACTACGAGCGTCTCGTAGCTGATACGGTTGATGCCCGTTCCCGACAACGCCGCGCCCTGAAGACGATCGCCCAAACGGACCTTTCGGAGCATATCCGCTTCGTCGCCGGCGATGCCCGCCCCGTAGATCTTCATCTGGACGGCGCCGTTCGTTATTTCTCTCCAACGCTCGGCGAGATGGCGAAGCGCCGCGTCCCACGGTGTGTCGGCGGGCGCCAACGTCCCGACCTTTATCGTGATCGCCGCGGCGTTTGCCGTGACGGCCAGCACAATCAGCAGTACGAGGAGCTTACGGATCGTCGTCATCTGAATACCTTCCGCTTTGATGTCGAAATCGCACGAATCGTCAATCGAGCAGGAAAAAATCGTCCATGTTGTCCAGCAACCATCGAGCCTTGTTCTGCATGATAACGGTCACGAGTCTCGAGTCGGGATCATCGTTCTCCAGGGAAATCGCGGTTTCGAGAAGCTCGCGAAACTCCTCCACGTCTTGATTGCGGATCGAAACCGCCTGCGCGAGGGCAATGTAGGGACCGGGCTTGCGTCCTTCGGAAATCTCGACCGCACGAGCAAAGTGAAAGCGCGCCCGCTCCTCGCTGCCGCCGAGCATCGCCGGCAACGACCCGTAGTAGGAGATGAGGACCTCGTGGATCGCGCCGTCGGAGTAGCTTTCGTCGATTTCAAGCGCCCGCAGCAGAAGCGCGAGAGCCCGATCGCGTGTAATCCCCATCTCGACGTCGAATGCGTTGATCGCGATCGCCGCCATCCAGCCCGAGCCCGCCCAGTAGAGAAAGGGAACGTCCCCTTCGTCCATCCCGGCGAGGATCGCGTTCAAACTCTCCGCGTCCTCCGCCTCGGCGAAGCCCGGATGCCGAAGATCGAGCCCCGCCAGAACGTAGTCGCGACCGCGAAGGTAGAGTCGCTTCGCCCTGTCGCGCATCGCGATTCGTTTCTCGTAGTCCGCAGGCGGCAGCATGTCTGCGGGCATCTGGACAAAGGCATTCGCGTACATGATAAACCCGCTTCCGGTGGTGAGCAGTAGCGCCTCGTTGTCGGGAGACTGCTCGAGCAGCGTCTCGTAGAGCTTGAGCGCGAAGGGAAGCGCGTCGCCGACCAACTGCGGATCGGGATCTCCGGTGAACGCGCCGGCGCTCCCCTGCGACAGCGCATCGATCACGGTGTCGATCGCCATCTGCCTGATCGAACACGATACGCTCAGCAAGGTGACGATGAAAGCGAGGATTGTCGTTACGATGAGCCGCCTTTTCATGTACTTTCAGCCTTCACCTCTGGTCGGATGCACTATAATGCCGGCGCGCGGCCATCGAATCAACCCGACGGATTATCCGGGTCGCGCCGTGAAGCGATTCGAGAGGTCAGCTCGCGATCGAAAGTGGCGGCGAAATCGGCCGTCGAGTTCTTCGCCCGACGTGCGCCGCCGGAGGTGTCGATTCCGTGTTTACGAAGCCCCGCCATGAAAAGATGAACCGAGTATCGCTCGCCGACGTTCTCGGCGGTGTACCGGTTACCCCGGTCGTCGACGGCAACGGCCCCCGCTCCGGCAACCCTGGCCGAGAGTCCGACGTCCCGGGTTACGACGAGGTCTCCGAGGCGCACCGATTCGGCGATACGATCGTCGACCGCCCCCCCCCGCGAGTCGACGAGAATCACCTCCACGTACGGCCCCGTCCGGACGGGAAGCCGTCGGTCGGATACGAAAACGACGCGCACGCGGCGTCTCTCCGCCGCCCGGACGACGATTTCGCGTATTCGCCTCGGGCACGAATCTCCGTCGACCCAGACGACAAACCCGTTCACGAAGGGCTCGGCGCCCCCGCGCAGAAGAGCCGGCACTCGCCGCTCACTTCCAGCGAACCGGTGTCCGCGGCGGAGAAGAGCGACCGGCCTCTGCCGAGGTCGACCGTGGCGCCGTCGGCGGTGACGCTCGCGCTTCCTTCGACGCACAGCAGAATCAACGGAGCTCCACCTGCGATCGTGACGGTTCCGGATGAAGCATGCGCCGGCTCGACGGCCGAGAGCTCGAACTCTTCGGCCGGAGTCGCGTAGCCGCACACCCCCGGACCGCGCCGCTCGCAGGCGAGCAACGCCGGTTCCCGACTTTCGAATCGGACGACCTTTGCCAGCTCGTCGATATCGATGTGCTTGCCGGTCAGCCCCCCGCGGAGCACGTTGTCCGAGTTCGCCATGAGTTCGACGGCCGTTCCTTCGAGATAACCGTGCAAAACCCCGGCATCGAGATACATCGCCTGCCCGGGCGAAAGGCGCACGATGTTGAGAAACAACGGTGCAAGCGCACCGATATCACGCGGATGTTGTTCTTCGAGCACTCGCACCCAGTACGCCGCTTCGTCGGCACGCGAG
Source organism: Spirochaetota bacterium (assembly GCA_024275515.1). Classification (GTDB taxonomy): domain Bacteria; phylum Spirochaetota; class Spirochaetia; order ARS1246; family ARS1246; genus JAJRYZ01. Next base: position 3,241 of record JAJRYZ010000061.1, on the reverse strand, counting down.
GAGAGACGTCGCAGCGCGAGGGCGATCGCCAGATCGCGATCGCGTCGCGTGGCGGTGAGCAAGGTGAGAAGGAAATGTTCGAGAGCTTCGGGTTCGGGCGCAACGCCGATCTTCGCCGTAGCCGAACGCAGCAGCGGCGCTCCGATCGCGGCCAACTCCGAACGGATTTGGCCGACCGGACGGAAACCGCACATCGCGTCGAAACCGGTCAACGCGCAGACGATCTCGGGCTTGTGGTTTCGGTCCCGATAGTTCCGGTTCGGCGCGTCGATCGGAACTCCGGCGGCCTCTTCCCGGGAAAAACCCTCCTCGGCCTGCAGTCGGCTCGGATGCGCCTGAATCGAGAGCGAAGTCGCGGCGGCGAGGATCTTGAAGAGGAACGGCAGGCGGCCGTCGAACCGTCGGGCCACCGCGTTGCCGAGCATTCGCTGCGGCGCTTCGTCAATCGCCTCAAGAAGCGATCGCTTCCCGCCGTCGAGCGCGATCCGCGAAGGCGCCTTGGGATGCGCGCCCATCCACAGCTCGGCCCTGGGAATCCGCGGATCGGCCGGGATACCCAGCAATTCGGGAATCGCCCGGGTCGATCCCCAGGGATACTCTTGAATCGTATTGGACAACCGGTAGACGGCCATGACGCGGTGCTAACGAACCGCGAGCTTCTCCCGGAGCTTCTTGATCCCCGGAAGCTTGCGGTGCCGCTTCAACCCCTCGTTGAGGTAGAAGCAGGCTTTCTCGTAGGAGTCCTCTTCGGCATAGATTTCAGCGATCTTCTTTAGAAAAAACGCTGAATCTTTCGGCGAAAAGTCGAACTCAACAAGCTCCTTGAGGTAACAGATCAGCCTGTCGTTGGCCACGTTTCCGGGCATTTTGAAACAGCTGAGCATCCGGAGACGATCGACCACTTCGCGGAAGAAGTGTCTGAAATAGGGTCGTTCGTACTCGCAATGGACTATCCGCCGAAGAAGCCCGAAAGCCTTCTCGAATTCACCGCGTTTCTCGTACTCTTCGGCAAGCAAAAAAACGCAGTCCATATAGTCTTCTCGGTCGAGGTAGAGCTCGAGATGAAAACACCGCTGACGGTCGAACAGATCGAGCGCTTCCATTTCGTTGTGATGGAGTAGATCGAAAAAAATCAGCTTCGCGACGCTTTCCTCGTCGCTACGCTGTTTGAGGAAATCGCGATAGCTGAAACGATAGGCGTTCAACTTGCCCGCGTTGATCAGATCGTACTGCTTCCGTCTTTCGGGATCGCTCAGGACCTCGTAAGCGGTAATGACCAAACGCATCGCCGATGTGTGAGCCCCGGTCGGGTCGACATCGGGATGAAAAGCCTTCGCCTTCCTGCGAAACGCGCTTTTGATCTGCGACAGGTCGGAATCCGGGGGAACCCCGAGGATTTCATAATAGTTGTTCAAAACCAACCCGCTCCCACGTACTCCCAGTATACCCGATCCGGACGAAAAAACAATAGCGCTGGAGAACGATTATCGATTCCGGCGGCGGTTGTTCAACGAGCGGGATGCTTCGTACAATGGCGCCGTGACATTCGACCTGCAGGAACATCCGCACAAACGACTCAACGCGCTCACCGGAGAATGGGTTCTCGTCTCGCCGCACCGCGCGAGGCGGCCGTGGAAAGGGAAAAGAGAGACCCCGGCCGCGACCGACCGGCCGGCCTACGACCCCGGGTGTTATTTGTGCCCGGGCAATTCGAGAGCGTCGGGCGAAACGAACCCGACGTACGTCGAAACCTTTGTGTTCGACAACGATTTCGCCGCCCTGCTTCCCGACGCGCCGAGGTCGGGCGTCGAAGGGGCCGCGACGGACGAGCTGTTTCGCGCCTCCCCGGAGAGCGGGATATGCAGGGTGCTCTGTTTTTCTCCGCGTCACGATCTTTCTCTAGCGCGGATGGGCCGGGAAGCGATTCGTCGGGTGGTCATGACGTGGCGAGAGCAGTATTGCGCTCTGTCCGATCGGACGCGGATCGGCTACGTGCAGATATTCGAAAACAAAGGGGCGCTTATGGGTTGTTCGAACCCGCATCCGCACGGCCAAATCTGGGCGAGCGAGTCGGTCCCGATGATTCCGGCCCTGGAGGATGAGCGACAGCGACGGTACGCCGCGAACCACGACAGATGCCTGCTGTGCGACTATGTCGAGCGCGAACGGGCCGCCGGAGAGCGCATCGTGTTCGAAAACGACTCTTTCGTCGCGCTTTCGCCGTTCTGGGCGGTGTGGCCGTTTGAAACGATGCTTCTTCCGAAAAGACACCTCCGATCGCTCGCCGAGATGCGCGGCGGCGAACCGGCCGACCTGGCAAACGCCGTCGGCAGAATCTGTGTTCGCTACGACAATCTCTTTGAAACCGAATTCCCCTACTCCATGGGAGTGCATCAGGCGCCGTCAGACGGGAGAGTCGTCGATCAGTGTCACCTCCACCTGCACTATTTTCCACCGCTGCTTCGTTCCGCCTCGGTCAAGAAGTTCATGGTCGGTTATGAAATGCTCGCCATGCCTCAACGTGACATAACGCCCGAATCCGGCGCCCGGCGCCTGCGGGAAACATCCGAGGTCCACTACCTCTCGGCGCGCGACCGCCGGCGGCCCGAGCGTTCGTGAGCCGGCAGATCGACCTGGAGGACGCACTCGCCGCGTTCGTCCGTCATGTCGAGCCATCGCCCACCGATGAGGATTTGATTCGGGTAGAACCGCTTCTTGTAACTCATCGAGCGGTTCTCCCTGATGTAATACCCGAGATAGAGCCGGCGCGCCCCCGCCCGGATCGCGGTCATCGCGGCGCGAACGATCGAGAAGGTCCCGAGACTGCGGTCCGACAGAGAGTCGTCGTAGTAGCAGTAGACCGCCGAGCCGACCGAGGCGGTGAGATCGAGATGCATGCGAGAGACGAGTCGATTTTCGAAGTAGGCGGAAAGCGTCAGCCGTTGCCGGTAATCGGCGTAGAAGCCGGCGGCGTAGGAGTCGAACGACTCGAAAGCGCCGGAACCGGCGAACCGCTTTTTGTGACGTAGATACAACGCGTACGATTCGGCCGACGGCGCGGCCGTCCCACAACGAACCAGCAGATCCTCGTTTCTGCGCAACACGCGTCGTGCCGAACGTGACGGTCGGTATCGGTCAAGCGAGATGCGAAGGGGCAGACATCGACGACAGCGGGCGCACACGGGCCGAAAATAGTAGTCGCCGAAATGCCTGAAACCGGCGTCGAGCAGCGATTCGAGGG
>JAJRYZ010000060.1 GCA_024275515.1 Spirochaetota bacterium | reverse complement strand
GGGTTGATCACGACGGTCACGGCCGGAATCTGTTTCCCGTGGGCCGTATGTAAGATCTACGGTTGGGAAATCAACCACACCGTGATAGGAGGCCGTAGACTGTAATTCGACGGAACCGGCGCCGGGCTCTTCGGTTTGTGGATCAAATGGATGCTCCTCACCATTATCACGGCCGGAATCTACAGCTTTTGGGTCGCGATCTCGCTAAAAAAATGGAAAACGAAGCACACATCGTTTTCCGCTTGACGCCCGGAGAACGGACGCATGAACGGCGGTGAGATAGGCCTTTTCTACGGCAGGAGGGCGGCGGCTAACGACATGCGCACGGTCATGCAACGTTCGACCGACGAAGGAGGCACTTTCGGACCGGCCAAGAGATGCATCGAGCCCGACGGCTGCCATGTCGTAAACAACGACCGCTTAGCGAAACCGCGGTGCTGCGCGCCTGTTGCGCCGGGAGTGTCGAAGACTCAGGTTGTTTCAACCGGCTCGGAATCTGCATCGTCCCACCGGCCGACCTTCCGACGCACTGATTGCCTGGTTACCTGATTGTCACGCGCCGGGTGGCCGGTCCCGTGGGGACGATTCGGAATCGAGCCACCTGTCGGATTCGAACCGACGACCCCGAGATTACAAGTCACGTGCTCTGGCCGGCTGAGCTAAGGTGGCGCGAGAGACGTGCCATGGTATCGCGATCCTCGTTTATGCGTCAATCAAAACCCTCCGCTCGCGTGTTTCATGTTTCAGAACGGAGGAAAGTCGGCGCGGAGCGCCTCCTGCCCGCCGTTCCATGTCAGCACCTCGGTTCGGTCGGAGAATACCGCGACGGTCTGCTCGAACTGAGCGCATAGCGAATGATCGCTCGTTACCATCGACCATCCGTCATGGAGCGCGTAAACCCCCGCTTCCCCAAGCGAGAGGATCGGCTCTATCGTAAACACCATCCCCGGGACGATGGGTCCTCCGGTCCCCGCTTCACCGGTGTGCAGCACCATGGGCTCCTCATGGATGCTTCGCCCGATGCCGTGACCCACGAAGCGGTCGAGAACCGAACATCCGTAACGCTTCGCGGCCTCTTCGATCGCCTCCCCGACATTGCCGAAACGAGAACCGGCCACCGCCGCCTGTATTCCACAGACCGTCGCGGTCCACGCAGCTCGAAGCAGTCGGCGCGTATCGGGGGTTCCGACGCCCACCAGATAAGTCCACGCCGAATCGCCGTGCCATCCGTCTTTCCGCAGCGTCAGATCAACGGTGACAATGTCGTTTTCGGCAAGGACGTGGTCGCCGGGAACCCCGTGCACCGCAACATGGTTTACCGACACGCACACCGCACGGGGGAAGCCCCGGTAGCCCTTCAGTGCCGCCTCGACGCCGAGCTTCTCGATCAATCGCTCGGCGTCGGACGCCACATCTTCCGTCGCGGCGCCGGCGCGAATCGAATGTCGAAGCGCCCTAAGCACCTCCGCGACCGCGCGGCCCGGCCGTCGCATGTGCGCAACCTCGAGCGACGTCTTCAGCTGAATCGACTGCTCACGCACCTCCACTTCGCCGGTCCTCATCACCGAAGAGATCCGCGCGCAGCAACTCGGCGCCGTTGAGATAAACCGGGACGAGAGGCGCCGCCGCGTCGGCGGAAAAAGTCAGCAAGACGCGGATCATTCGCGGCATCGCCGTATCGTACCGAGGTTCCTGCGTGCAGAAGAGCGGCACGTCGCGGTACGCGCCGAAGCCGAGCGCCTCGTCGGAACGTAGCGCGGTCGCCGGATTGAGCGCCGTCAGATCATCGGTTTGAGAGAATATGATCGATACGATCCGCTCGGCGACGACGTGATTCCTTCGGACGAGCTCGCCGACAAGATCGACGACCCCGCTACGGATCGACTCAGGATCGTTTGCATCGATTTGAATTGCGCCGCGAACCGCCCGCACCATCTAGCCTCCCCCGGGACGCTGCCCGTATCGCCGGTTCCCGACGGGGAAAGAACGCCCGTCCGGCGGCCGGTGTTTACCGCGACGCCGGCGGTTTTTCGCCCACGCATCGCCCCTGCAGAATCTCTCACTCGCAACGTGACGAAGGCGCCACGCCGCGGCGGGCGCCTTCCCCCAATACACTTTTCGGCAACTCGGAAGCATCACCGCACCTGTTCTATCCACGATTGAACGAAATTCGTAAACAGCAGGATTCCCAGCGACGGCGCCAATCCCCCCGCCACAAGCACCACCCGGCGCCACCCGACGACTCCGCGGCGCGCAAGTTGAACAACTGCAACCGCCAGAAAGTAGAGGCCCACGAGAAGGTAGAGAAACGACGACACCGACGCGATTCGCAGCAGCATCTCCTGCGTCGTGTCGAGAAACTCCTGAAGGTTACCGAGCAGGAACAGAGAAAACGAGATGACCGACAACGCGAAAGTGAATACGCATGCCCGGGCAAGGACGGTTTGCAGCCAAATCGGCCGTCGCTTCATGTCCGACAGTGTATCCGCGCCGTCGACGGCGGGCAATCGGCCGGCAGATCTACCTCGGGCGCGGCACGGCGTACGCCGGCGCCTTTTCGGCGTCTGATGTACGATGGGCGTGTAATGATAGACGCACCGTCGGAGCGGCAATTGTGCCGGCTCTGTATTTCGGTTTTCCGGGCTCGTGCCCGCGACGTCAAACCGATTCCCACCGATGTCTCGCCCCTGTTGCGGCCGCTGCACGGGGTCCGGGCCGTCCTCTTCGACGTTTACGGAACGCTGTTCGCTTCGGCGTCGGGGGATGTCGGGCATAGCCGTGCCGCGCCGCGGCGCGAAGCGTTCCGTGTCGCCATCGAGGCGCTCGGCTGCGGTTCGGAGGCTCGGGCGGTCGAACGGGCTCGCGACATCTACTTCGAAGAGATCGCAACGGAGCACCGCCGAAGAATCGAAGCCGGCGCCGAAAGGCCGGAGGTCCGAATCGACGAGATTTGGCGTCGGGTAGCCGAGCGACTCGGATGTTTCGACGGGGCCTCCGGGCGCCGCGCCGCCTATCGAGCGGCGGTGGAGTACGAGGCTGCGTCGAACCCGGTGGCGTCCATGCCCGGCGCCGTCGAAGCGCTTCGACTATCGGCGAGGAGGTGCGAAGCGATCGGAATCGTCTCGAACGCGCAGTTCTTTACGCCGTGTCTTTTCGAAGCGTACCTGAACGCACCGCTTTCTTCGTTCGGCTTCGAAGAGCGGTACTGCGCGTGGTCTTTCAGAATCGGCGAATCCAAACCGTCGACGCGCATCTTCGCCCCCGTCCTCGACGCGTTGCGCGCGAACCTCGGCATCGCGCCCGGCGAGGTGCTCTATATCGGGAACGACATGCTCAACGACGTCTACACCGCACACAAGTCCGGTTGCCGAACCGTTCTTTTCGCCGGAGACAAGCGATCGCTGCGTCTGAGGGAGGAAGAGAGCGACTGTCGCGGTGTGGCGCCCGACACGATCATTACCGCCTGGCACCAACTCGCGACGATCCTCCCGACGTAGCCAGAAGTTCTCATTATGAGACTGAAACCTGCGTTCGCCTCGGCGCTCTCTGCGAAATTGCAGGTCAGGACCGGCAAATCGCCGCGAGAGCGTCCTGTTTGCGTACTGCAGCCAGGCAATTATCGATATGGCTTGCCATATCGATAATTGCTCCGACGTAGCGGTCGCGGTCCTTGATATGGTATAATCGTGGCGGAATGAAAAAGATTCTGCTCGTGTTCGCCTTCGTGGTTGTTCTCGGCGCGGTCGTTTTCTATCTCGGGTGGATCCAGATCCGACTTCCGGAGAATACCTACGCGGTGATCTTTACCAAGACCCGCGGGTGGGACGCGACGGTGACCGCTCCCGGCACGTTTGCGTGGCGATGGGAAAGATTGATCCCGACCAACCTTGCGTTGCACAAATACCTTGTCGAGCCTCAGTCGACGTCGTTTCGATACTCCGGCCGGCTCCCCAACGGCGATCTCTACGCCGAACTGATCGAACCGCGACCGAGCTTCGACTACGAAGTGGCTTTTTCGATTTCGTTTACGCTCAAGCCCGAGGCGCTTGTCACCCTCGCCTCCGAGCAGAAGATTACTCCCGAACGGTTGCCCGAATACTACGATCGGATAGCGACGTCGATCGCCGCCACCGCCTCCGCGGTGCTCAACTCGCTCGCAGCCGACGAGGATTTCGCCACGCAGTTGGCGACGGTGTCTCCACAAGTCGAAAAGCTGCTTCTCGACCGCATCGGTCCGCAGTTTCCGGAAGTGCAAATCCATCGGCTGCTTCCGACGACCCTCGAGCTACCCGACGTCGATCTCTATCGGGCGGCAAAAGCGCAGTTCCTCGCGATCGCCGCGAGCCGGGAACAGACTCTCATCGAGCACATGTCCACCGTCGTCAAGACCGAGAATCGCGTGGATCAGCACTTCGGCGTGCTCGAACGATACGGCGACCTGCTCTCTCGCTACCCGGTGCTCCTCGAACTCTTCACTTTGAAAGGCGGGCGCCTCGACGAGATACTCGGCGAAATCGAGAACCCGGAGACGGCAACGGGCCAACGGACCGACGAACAATCGTAGATCGGCGAATGCGGACGCACGTGATGAAGTACTTCTTCAACTTCGAAAAAATCGCCTACATCAAAGGTAAACGTCCGTCGGGCTGCATTCTCTGTTTGGTGCGCGACGGATCGGCCGAAGTCGAGAATCTGACGGTATTCGAAGGTGCGTTGGTGCTCGCCTCGCTCAATCTCTATCCATACAATCCGGGACATCTGCTGCTGTTTCCCCGGCGCCACGTCGAGGACGTGCGGCAGCTCGTCGCCGAGGAAGTGACCGCTCTTCACGAAGTCACCGCCATGTTTCTCGATGTCCTCGACTCAACGTACTCGCCGGCCGCGTACAATCTCGGGCTTAACATGGGTCTCGACGCCGGCGCATCGATCCGGCATCTGCACTATCACATTATCCCGCGCTATCCCCACGAGACGGGCATCGCGGACCTGATTGCGGGGAAACGAGTGTTGGTGGAGAACCCGCTGGACACCGTCGCCCGGCTGCGCGACGGTGTCCGGTCCTACCTGGCCGATCATGCCCTTTCGAGCCGAATCACCTGATCGAGCAGCCGCACGAACCTGCGCATGTGGTCGATCCGCTCACGCACGATATCGTCTAATGAAACCGGTTGCCCTCTGACGAAATAGTGATTCTGCATCGAGGCGCGGATATTCGGCGAGCTCGACTGCAGCAGATCTTGAAAAACGCGTGACAACCCGTTCAGCGCCTCGATACCTCGATCGAGAATACTTCGCACTTCGCGGTCTTTCTGAAGCACCAGCGTCCGGTACATTTTTTGGTGCCCCGTGTCCTGCGCAAGAGTGAAGCGGAGTCTTTGAAAAGTGCGGCCGTCTTCGGAATCGGACGACAACGAATAGTCGAACTGCCGGATTCGTTCCGCCGTATCCTCGACGCTTTCGGCGTACTGCACCAGACGATCTTTCGTTATTCGATTCTGCCCGAGAACGTTCTTGTCGAGCAGTTGCACGGCCTCCTGAACATATCCTTTGTAAAACCAGTTGACGTAGTTGAAAAGCAACATGACCGATCGCGTGTGTGAAAAAAACGGAAGTCCCAGTTTTTTGTAATCGATACTGGCGTACTCCCGATAGTTCCTGAAGGTACGCAGGGTCTTCCCCGCAAAAAGCGCCTGGATTTCTTTTTCCAGCACCCGCTTTCGAATGTGCGGGTAGATCCGCTCGATCTCGGCGACAAACCGAAGTCTCAACACCGAGACGTACAACTCTTTCGTCGGCGTCTCCTGGAACTCATGCACGAGCCGGTAGTACGGGTCTTTCATGAAATACTGGATAAGAGCCTCAAAAGGCATCTTTTCGTACAGGGCTCGGCAGCGCTCGATCATTTTCGGCAGCAATTCCTCCAATCGAGCCCGTGCGGCCGCCGCGCCGGTACTCGTTTCCTGCGATTCCTCCTCCTCGCCGTCACTTCCTTCGACTTCCTCGCCTCCGTCTCCCGGCTCGCCGGGCGCCTCGCGCACTTCCGGTAGCTCCTCCTCGATCGGCGCCGACTCGACTCGCGGCGCCTCATCTCCTGCGCCCGCCACTTCCTCCTCCGAGGCGGCGACGGACACATATGAGACGATATCGTCGGCCAATTGGAAATGTTCGGGAATCGTGGTGACCGCGTAGAGCGCGTGGTGGAGCCGCTCGAGATGTTCAAGACACAGCATAGCCGACGCGTTTTTGAAATACGTCCTTTTATTCAGATCCTCGGCGGTGGGCGTAAAATGAAAAAGCTGGAAGAACGACGCGAACGGATAAAGCACCATGTCTCTGGTGCGCTCAAACGGCTTCATGTCTTCGCGAACCGAAGCGAACACCGCTTTCGGGATGCCGTCGATGTATGCGGTGAGCCTCCGACCGACCTCTTCCTTGATCGCCTCCTTCGATCCGCCGGCTCGTACGATCTCCTGAAGCTTGTCGTTCGAGATCAGGTCGTCCATGCTCCGTACGGCGCGAGACACTCTCGCTTCGATCAAAGCGACGATAATGTTTTGCAAATCTATCGGTTCGGTCCATACGCACGAGTAGAACTCGCGCAAAGGAACGGCCAAAGTATAGATTCGAAACACTTCCTCGGCGAGCATAGGGCTGAGGTCACGGGTTTCGAAACCGGTGATTCCCGGAAACTTCGAATTGATCTTCCGTTTGAGGGCTTTCACGCGCATGGCGACATAGACCTCACGCGTGCTTCTTCCCTTGAACTTGCTCTTCAGCCAGAGGATAAAGCGTGCGAAGATCGAAAGTCGCGCCATCTCCTTCGAAATCGCATCTTCACGCTCGTGCGCGGCGACCTCCCGATGGTATTTCTCGTCGCGTTCCTCGTTGTCGGATCGCACGCTCTGTTTGAGCCTGCGCAGCAGCGCCTCGCGCTCCTTTTCCGGCATGAATCGCGCAAGCTCCTGGAATACCGTTCGCCTGCTCACACGACGGCTCCCGCCGGAAGGTCGGCGCCGCAGACCATCAAGAGTCGCCCGCTCTCCATCGTCACACGCATCCGGTCGTCCGTGATTCTGTTGCTGACGCCGACGTCGCCCCGGCGCCAGAGGAGTCCGTCAAGCGCCCACTGCAACCCGGTCGACCGCATGCGGCAAGGGCCTTCGCCCACCGGGAAAAAAGAAACTCGCCTCCCGGCACAGCCGCGGAGCTCGACTTCGGACTCAAGCGAACAGACAAAGGCCTCGTCGGTCAACCACACACTTGGTCGGACGTCGCGATCGAACAACGCGATAATCGCCATGAGATGGTCGAGTCGCCCTCCCCCGCCGCCGATCAGCGCCACACGCGAGAATCCCTCCTCGAAAAGCATTCTGAGAGCTATTTCGGTGTCGGTTTCGTCCTTGTCGTGATCGAACCTGCAGACCCGATCCGCCGGAAACTCATCGAGCGTCCGCAGATCGGCCAGCGAGTCCATGTCGCCGACGACCAGATCGGGGGAAAAACCGTAGGATATCGCGAGGTCGAGCCCGGAGTCGGCCGCGACGGTCCGTCCGGCGCGGCGCAGAAAGGGCTCGGCGTGCAAACGATCGGGGCTCGCGCCGCCGGTTAACACGACTCCCCACGTTGATCGACTCATTGCATTCTCCGCATGCGATGATATTACCGGAAAACGCATTTTTTTCAACTTGAGCGCGGCGTCGACATACCGAGAATTGAAATAGACCAAACCGGACACGGAGGTCCGGCAGACGATTCAATCAAGGAGGATTGAATGATCATCAATCACAACATGAGCGCACTGTTCGCTCAACGAGAGCTCAAGTTCAACAACCTTGCGGTTAACAAGAACATGGAAAAGCTCTCATCGGGTGAGCGCATCAACCGCGCCGGGGACGACGCCTCGGGGCTCGCGGTGTCCGAGAAGATGCGCGCACAAATTCGCGGACTTAGACGGGCGGAGCAGAACGCCCAGGACGGCATCTCGCTCATTCAGACGACCGAGGGCTATCTCTCCGAGACGCAGTCTATTCTGCATCGACTCAGAGAGCTCGCGGTTCAGGCGGCCAACGGAGTCTACTCTTCGGAGGACAGAATGCAGATCCAGGTCGAAGTCTCGCAGCTGATCGACGAGGTGAACAGGATCGCCTCGCACGCGCAATTCAACGGCCTTAACATCCTTACCGGACGATTCGCGCGCGAAACCGGCGAAAACCTCGTCGCGGGAAGCATGTGGTTGCACGTGGGTGCCAACATGGATCAGCGCGAACGTCTCTACATCGGTACGATGACCGCTCAAGGTCTCGGGATCCAAAGCGCCGACGGCCTCCCGCATTCGGCGACCTTCATCTCTCTCTCAACACCGGACGCGGCCAATATGGCGATTTCGTATGTCGACAAGGCTCTTAATATCGTGGGCAAACAGCGCGCCGATCTCGGCGCCTATCAGAATCGACTCGAGTACGCCGTGGAAGGACTCACCGTCGGCGCCGAGAATCTGCAGGCCGCGGAATCGCGAATCCGCGATACCGACATGGCGCGCGAAATGCTCGAATTCGTCAAGAACCAGATCCTCGTACAGTCTTCGACGGCGATGTTGGCTCAGGCGAACCAGAAGGGGCAAACGGTCCTGCAGCTCTTCCAGTAGCCTCTTTTCTCATTTCGAACCGCCGGAGACCGCGGGCGAGACCCGCGGTCTCCTTTTTTTTTTGGCCGATCACTCCGGCCGCTCGCACGGTAAAACCCACACCGCCGCGAAGAGCGGCCGTTGAGAACCGACGCGGCGGCTCCGATTGACAGGTGACGCCGGCGCGGGTTGAATGGTGCGATGCAGCCGTTCCGACTACCGCGTGTACTCGAGTCGTTCGCACGGCACCTCCTTCGCGCAGGATTCGAGTGTCATCTCGTCGGCGGCGCGGTCAGGAATATGCTTCTCGGGATGGATCCGGGGGACTTCGACGTCGCTACCGACGCTTCCCCGGAAGCCGTCACGCGCCTGTTCAACCGCGTTATCCCCACCGGGATTCGCCACGGCACCGTTACCGTGCTCTACAGGGGTATCGAGATCGAAGTCACCACCTACCGGAGCGAATCCGGCTACGCCGACAGGCGTCGACCCGATGTTGTTCAGTTTGTCGGATCGATCGGTGAGGATCTCGCCCGACGAGATTTTACGATCAACGCGATCGCCGTCGATTGCGCCACCGGAACGATCGTCGATCCGGTCGGCGGACGCGCCGATCTTGAACGAAGAGTCATCCGAGCGATCGGAGCGCCGGAGGAACGATTCCGGGAGGACGGATTGAGGCTCATCCGGGCGTGCCGTTTCGCCGCGCAACTGCAGTTCGAAGTTGCTCCCGACACGCTCGCGGGGATGCGTGAGAATCTCGACTCTCTCGTCGGCGTTTCGCCCGAGAGGATTCGGGATGAGTTGCTCAAGACCCTCGCCGCGCCCCTTCCGTCGATCGGATTCCTCGTGATGGCCGATTCGGGCGTTCTGGCGGTCGTGCTTCCCGAACTCGACGCCTGCAGGGGTGTCGAGCAGCAGAAAGGGATGCACGGCCTCGACCTCTTTGCCCATTCGATAGAGGCATGCGACGCAGCGCCGAGAGAAGCGGCCGAGGTGCGCCTCGCGGCGCTTTTCCACGACGTCGGCAAGCCGCAGGCAAAGCGCATCGACAAAGACGGCGTCGTCACGTTTCACAGGCACGAAGAGATCTCCGCCGAAATCACCCGAAAGATACTCGGTCGGCTAAAATGTCCGACCGGCCGGATCCGGTCGGTCTGTCACCTGATACGCCACCACATGTTCTGCTATCGACCCGAGTGGTCCGACGCGGCGGTTCGCAGATTCGTTCATCGCGTGGGGATCGAATATGTCCGGCCGCTTTTCGAGCTTAGCAGGGCGGACGGTGCCGCGACCGCCGGCGTCGTTTCGCCGCCGGGACCCGATCTGGCCGAACTCGCCGCGCGCATCGATCGGATTCGAGCCGAAGAACACGCGCTTTCGATTCACGATCTCGCGGTCGACGGCAACGATCTATCCGAAGAAGCCGGCATTCCGAGGAGTCGAGAGATGGGAGTGGTGCTTCGGTTCCTGCTGGAGGCGGTTCTCGACGATCCCAAGCTCAACGATCGGGAACGACTCATTCGTATCGCGCGCACCTTCTATCGCGAAAGGATGAGCCGGCCGTGATCCCGCGCGCCGAATCCGAAACAACGGTCGGCGGCTACCGCGCCCCGTGCGCAGCCGGCTTTCGTGCGCGATTCTGCGATTCCTTCGGCCGCGACCGGCGCGTTTCGCTCGACTTCGGGATGACGAGCGCTTCATAGGCCGCTCCCGCCGCGGACTGCTCGGCCTCTTTTTTGTTTTTGCCCCGTCCGGGCCCATACGCGGTACCATTCACCGACACCGTTACCCAAAAGGTCTTGTCATGATCAGGTCCCGTTCGTTTGACGAGCGAGTACCGCGGATAGCCGTTGAATTTCTTCTGAACATACTCCTGCAGCAGAGTCTTATAGTCCTTTTGATGTCTGTCCTCAAGAACCTTCGTAATCTCGGGAACGATGATCCGCAGGACGAAGTTTCGAGCGGCCTTGAATCCCGAATCGAGAAAAAACGCACCGATGACCGCTTCGAGACAGTCGGCGATAATCGCTCGCTTGGTGCGACCGCCCGAATACTCTTCGCCCTTTCCGATAAGTATGAAATTCTCGATCTTAAGGTCTTTTCCGATCATTCCGAGGGTCGCTTCGCTCACGACGAACGACTTGATACGAGCGAGCTCACCCTCGTTCTTGTCGTACAAACTCTTGTACAGGTATTCGCACACAACAATACCCAGCACACTGTCTCCCAAAAACTCGAGCTTCTCATTATTGTTAATGGGTGAACCGGCTTCGTTCGCGTACGACCGGTGACAAAAAGCAAGGTTCAAGAACGCGAGATTCCTGAACCTTATGTGTGCGTGGATCTCAAAAAGGCGAAGCTCCTCTTTCCGCTCTTTCGAAATCGGAGGAGGAGACTCCACAAGAACTGGCGACTGAAAGCGCACCAGTTACTATTTCGACTGCGACTGAATGAAGTCCAGGGCGTCGCCGACGGTTTCGAACTCGTTGGCCTTTTCGTCGGGGATGCTGATACCCATTTCTTCCTCAATCGCGTAGACCAGCTCGTAGGTGTCGAGGCTGTCCGCTCCAAGATCCTGGCGAAACGACGATTCGCGGGTAATCTTGTCTTCCTCGACTTCGAGCTTCTCCGCAATAATCTTTTTCATCTTATCAAACAAGTCGTCCATCTCTTGCTCCTTGTATTGTACTAAGCCAGATTCTCCGGCTCGATAACCAGATTCCCTTTGTAGTGTCCACACTTCGGACATACATGATGCGGCCGAATCCTGGCTCCGCAGCTGCCGCAGGCGACCAGGTTCGGAATACTGAGTTTCATATTGATAGACCGCCTTCGGCGGGACCTCGCCTTCGATGCTTTATTTTTCGGTACTGCCATGAGTTATCCTCTCGTCTGTGCCACGGTCACCAGAACATAAACTAATCGATTCGTAATGTCAAGCATCGCCTCGCTCGCGCCGCCGGTCTTCATGTGCTCTCGATTCCTTCTCCGTTGTTCTCCTTGACGCGTCTTTTGAGCGCTTCCGCAACCGATACCGGAACCATGGAGCTGATGTCACCACCGAGCGCGGCCATCTCCTTGATGGCCGAAGAGCGAAGGACGAAATACTTCGGGTCGGTGGGCATAAAAATCGTCTCGATCTCCGGACTCAGCGCCTTGTTCGTCATCGCAAGCTCGAATTCGTACCCGAAATCAGCGAGAGCGCGCACTCCGCGGACGATTACATTTGCGCCCACTTCCCTTACGAACCGCACGATCAATCTGTCCCAGCAATGCACTTCGACGTTGTCGCAGTCCCGCACGAGCCTGGTCATCATCGCGTAACGCTCGTCGCCGCTAAACAGATATCCTTTTCGCACGTTGACCGCGATGACGACGTGAAGCCTGTCGAAAATCCTCGATGCGCGGTAAATCAGATTCAGATGACCATTGGTCGGAGGATCGAACGACCCCGGCAGCACGGCGATCAGCATGACGCCCCATCATATTGGTTCGGCGGTCTGCGGTCAATCAAAATCCGGCGCGCGCAGGAATTCGAAATGTGACGCTGGGAACATCGGACGCTGCGCCATTTTCTGACGTTTAGTCGGAAGAACCGCCGAATCGTCACGAAAATGGCGGGCTTTCGGTTGCTGTGGGCGGCGATTCGAAATCTGGCGCGCCAGATTTCGAATCGCTCCGGCGCGCAGTGGGAGTAAGCGAAAGCGATCGACCATTCAGAGCGCTTCTCGACTCGGTCGGCCGAATCGAGAAGAACGCCGAACGGGAAAAACGTTTTGACAATCCGCCGGCGCATCGATAAACTTCTGTATGATGAGAAAATCCGACGTCATCGCCATCGTTTTTCCGCTTCTTTTCATCCTGTCGGCGACGTCGATCATCTCCTCGTGCGCCTCGAATACCGAGGAGCAGAACGACGAGGTCGCGGCGGCCCCCGAATCATTGCCGGCGACGCAGCCGAAGGCGACACCCGCACCCGAGGCGAAGCCTGCACCGCAGAGCGAATCCCGGCCGAAGCCGGAGGAGCAGCCGCAGCCTGAGGCGAAAAAAGAACCTCAGCCGCACCCCCCCCGGCCGCAACCCGAAGCGAAAAACGAACCCCAGCCGCAGCAACCGGAGCCCGAAGCGCAGGAAGAATCCGGGCCGCAGCCGGCCGAACAGCCGCAGCAGCCGCCGCCTCCGGAAGAGCAACCCGAGCAGCAGCCGGAAGAGCAGGTGCAGGCTGAAAACGGGTTTGCCGTCAGCGAAAAGGTGTACACGGAAACTTTCGAGGACATCCGCACCCTTATCGCCGAACTGAACACGGTCATACAGGCCGAAGACTACGAGACGTGGCTTACCTATCTTACCGACGACTACGTGACTCATTTCAGCAATCCCGACGTGTTGCGCGACGCGTCGAACCAGCCGCTGTTGCTTCGCTACAACATACGGTTGCGCTCGCTCAAGGACTATTTCAGTTACGTCGTGGTTCCGAGTCGCTCGAACGCCCGGCTCGATGACCTGGTGTTCGTCGATCCCGACAACGTCAAGGCGATCATGATCATAAAGGAACAAAGGACCATTCTGTATCAACTGGTTAGACAGGAAGGACGATGGAAAATCGGGCTATGAGACCCGGCGACAAATCACTACAATAGCCTCGTCTGGAGGTAGTATTGTTGATGACAAAAGGAACCAACCGGAGAAACCGCATGAAACGCACAGCCGCAGTTATCACTCTCTTCACGCTCTTGCTCATCCCTGTGATGGCGCAGCAAAGCTCGGGGGAGCTCACTATCGAAGAGCTCTATCTCCAGAATGCCGAGATTCGCCTCATTCGCGAGCAGGCGATCTTACAGGATCGTGATTCGAAGCTCGCGGCGCTCGAAAACATACAGGATATGCTCAACCAGGGTCGGTTGTCGCAGGGCGCGCCGGAGGCCCACGTCATCCTCGAATACTTGGCCGGAGAAGGGGTGACGCGGACGATCAAAGAGAGTAATCGCCTGATCAACTATTATCCGGAAGTGCGCCGGCGCGCGGTGAATCTCATGGGGCAACTCGGAGGAGAGCAGGCTCAACAGTCGCTGATAGACGTTCTGCTGCTCGACGATGAACCGATGGTGCTTGCGGAGGCCGCCTATGCGCTCGGCACTCTCGGGATCAATGACAACAACAAAACCAGTCGCGCGCTCGCGGCGGTTCTGCTTTCGCGCGACGCCGTAGCTCCGGACAACAACTTTGCCTTCGCCTCGCTGCTGGCCTTCGAGAAGCTCGCGGAAGCGAACAACGGCCTGGATGATCCGCTGGCGTTCGAAGCGATCGTTCGAATCGCGCAGGGGAACTACATCAGAAGCGTTCGATTGAAAGCCGTTGAGGTGATCGACCTGCTCCGATCATACTGACCGACGTCGAGGCGCCGATGCCCG
>JAJRYZ010000059.1 GCA_024275515.1 Spirochaetota bacterium | reverse complement strand
TCGCTCATCTGATTCGGTTCGCGTTTTCGAGCCGCTCTCGCTCGCGGAACTGCTTGCGCGCCGCGCCGAGCACAGCCACGCTATACTATTCGCCGGAGGAACCTACCTGCTGAGATCCTCCGGCGGCGTTCGGTTTCCGAGATTCACCGGCGAAATCATCTCGCTTCGAAGGGTCGAGGAGCTCGCCCGAATCACGCGCAACGAACGACATCTGGAAATAGGAGCGGCCGCCCCGCTCGCTTCGGTCATCGAGACCGGCGCCCGTGTGGCGCCCGAAGTGCTGCTGCGGTCGCTCCGGTCGATCGGTTACGGGCCGACGCGTAACCGAGCCACGATGGGAGGAAACATCTGCGTCCCCGATCGTCGACTGACGGTGTTTCCGGTTCTTATGATGCTCGACGCGCAGGTCGAGCTTCGCAAAAGCGGGGCGAGTCGATGGGTCTCGATCGGACGCTTCGCGCATCCCGACGGCACGCTCAATCTTTTGCCGGGCGAGATCTGCACGCGGATTCGCATACCCCGCGGAGACTGGAACATCCAGGAGTTTCGGCCGGCCGCATCGGTCGTTTCTCCAAAAGCGTGGAGCATCGGTTTCGCCGGTGTCGCGGAGACGCGGAAGGGCGTCTTGTCGGAGATCCGTTTCGTGTGCGGCGGCATGGGCAAAACCATTCTCAGGAGTCGGGAAATCGAGGCGGAGCTCGCCGGCCGCAGACTTCCACTGACTCAACGCGACTGCGAACGCGCCCGAGAGCTCTTGACGCTCGAGATCGAGTCGACAACGCCGAGCCTCTCCGCCGTTCAGCATCGCACCGCCCTTCGATATCTCGATTGGTTCGTCGGCCGGATCAACTTCGAATAACCGCGCCGCGCGGTTTCGAACACGGGCGAGGGGTCGGCATGACGAGCACTTTGAGAACCGCCGAAACTCTTTACATTTGACCGGCCCGTCACTATGCTTCGACGTAGGCCGGTACGGATGCAGTGCGGTCACTTCAGGGAGGGGACGATGGCCGATTTCGCACATTTGCATAACCACTCCGACTACTCGTTGCTCGACGGCGCGGCGAGAATCGACGATCTCGTTTCACAGGCGTCGGCTTTCGGGATGAAACATCTCGCGTTGACCGACCACGGAAACATGTTCGGGGCGTTGAACTACTACAAGGCGTGCGAAAAGGCCGGCATAAACCCGATCGTCGGGTGCGAGTTCTATGTCGCTCCGGGTTCACGGCACATCAAAAACGGCGCCGAGTCTAAGAACCGCTATTACCACTTCATAGCGCTCGCCCGGGATGAGGCCGGGTATCGGAACCTGATAAAGCTCTCGTCTCTCGGGTATCAGGAAGGGTTCTACTACAAGCCGCGCATCGACGACGAGTTGCTTCAAAGTCACTCCCAGGGGCTTATCGCCACCAGCGCATGCATCAACGGCGAGATTCCGCACAACATCATCAACGATCGCGCCGAAGACGCGCATGCCAAGGCGCTCGAATACGAGGCCGTCTTCGGCAAAGGCAATTTCTACCTCGAGCTCCAGGACCACGGGATGGATGAACAGCGAAAGGCGAACCGCGGCCTTGTCGAATTGTCGAGGAAGAGCGGCATCCCGCTTGTCGCCACCAACGACGTCCACTACACGTTCGCCGAAGACGCGAATGCGCAGGATATCCTGCTGTGCATCGGGACCAACCGCAAACGGAGCGACACCGATCGTATGCGGTTCAACGCTCCGGAGTACTATCTCAAAAGCGGCGATGAAATGGCGGCGCTCTTCTCCGAAGTCCCCGAGTCGATCCGAAATACGCTCGAGATCGCCGAGCGGTGCAGCCTCCGCATTCCGCTGCCCGGTCCGCTGTTCCCCGACTACGTCTACCCCGACGAGTTCGAGTCGCCGGAAGCGTATCTCAGGCACCTGACTTTCGAAGGCCTCGCGAAGCGGTACGGCGAACTGCGAAAGGACCTCACCGATCGCGCCGACTACGAGCTCGACGTCATCACGTCGATGGGATTCACCGGATACTATCTGATCGTTTGGGACTTTATTCGCTACGCGCTCGAGCACGATATCCCCGTAGGCCCCGGACGGGGGTCGGGCGCAGGGTCGATCGTCGCCTACGCGCTCAATATCACCAACATCGACCCGCTCAAATACGGCCTGCTCTTCGAGCGGTTTCTCAACCCGGAACGTGTATCGATGCCCGACTTCGATATCGACTTCTGCTATGAACGACGCGGGGAAGTGATAGACTACGTCACGGCGAAATACGGCGCCGACCGCGTCGGGCAGATCATCACCTTCGGACGGCTCAAAGCGCGCGCGGTCATTCGCGACGTCGCCCGCGCGCTCGATTTGCCGTACGAGGAGGCCGACGCGATTGCCAAGCTCGTCCCCGGTGGTCCCAAGGCAAGTCTCGACGGAGCGCTTGCGACCGAGCCCCGGCTTCGCCGCATCCGCGAGCAGGGCGGCGTGCATACCGAGCTTATCGAAACGGGGAAACGGTTGGAGGGTCTCAACCGGCACGCGTCGACCCATGCGGCGGGCATTGTCATCGGGAGAGAGGCGCTTACCGAATACGTGCCACTGTACCGAGATTCGAAAACCGGTTCGATTTCAACGCAGTATACGTGGGAACAGCTCGAAGAATGCGGCCTGGTAAAGATGGACTTCCTTGGGCTGAAAACACTCACGCTCATCAAAAACACCGAAAAACTCATACGGAAACGCGACCCGTCGTTCGACATCGACGCCGTCCCCGAAAACGACACGGCCACTTTTCGATTGCTCGGAGAAGGGAAAAGCACTTGCGTATTTCAGTTCGAAAGCTCGGGTATGCAGAACATCCTCAGGCGCGCAAAGCCGACGAAGATCGAAGATCTTATCGCGTTGAACGCGCTCTATCGTCCCGGGCCGATGGACAACATCGACCAGTTCATCGATTCGAAGAACGGGCGCTCCGAGATTCGTTATCCCTTGCCCGAGCTCAAACCGATTCTCGAAGAAACCTACGGCGTCATCGTCTATCAGGAACAGGTCATGGAGATCGCCCGCCGCGTCGCCGGTTATTCGCTCGGTCAGGCGGATATTCTCAGACGGGCGATGGGAAAAAAGAAAGTCGAGGTGATGGAGAAGGAGAAGCAATCGTTCATCTCCGGCGCTCTGGCGAACGGGTTTAGCGAAAAACAGGCACGCGATATTTTCGAGCTCCTTATCCCGTTCGCCGGATACGGCTTCAACAAGTCGCACGCGGCGGCCTACGCGATACTCGCCTACAAGACCGCCTACCTCAAGGCCAACTATCCGGCGGAGTTCATGGCCGCGACTCTGACCAACGAAATCGATTCGGCCGACAAGCTCGCGCTGTATATCGACGAAAGCAGCGCAATGGGCATTGAAATTCACCCGCCGGACATAAACCTGTCGGAGAAACACTTCAGCGTCGCCGACGGGAAAATCGTCTATGGGTTGCTGGGGCTGAAAAACGTCGGCGCGCAGGCGGTGGACGAGATCGTCGGAGTCCGGAAAAAAGGGGGCCCGTTTACGTCGCTCGTAGACATGCTCGAGCGGGTCGATCTGAAGACGGTCAACCACAAAGTCGTCGAGACACTGATAGCCGCCGGGCTTTTCGATGCTTTCGGCGCCAACAGGGCGACGTTGACTCACAACCTCGATCGAATGATCGAATTCGTCAACAAGAAAAAGGAGTACCTGAACATCGGGCAAGCGTCGCTTTTCGACGGCGGCAGCGGGGAGATCGACGCCTTCGAGCTCGAGGAGGTTCCCGAGTGGTCGCAACTGGAGCGGCTGGCGCACGAGAAGGAGATTATGGGATTCTACTTTTCGGGCCATCCGCTCGACAAATTCCGCTCGAAATGGGAGCGTTCGGTGTCCGTCGATCTATCAAACCCTCCGGCACGATCGTCGGAGAAGGAATACGCGTTCCTCGGCGTCGTCAAGCAGGTGCGCGAGATTCAGACGAAAAAAGGGACACCCATGGCGTTCGTGCAGCTGGAGGATTTCAACGGGACGATCGAGCTGGTCGTGTTCTCCGAGCCCTGGCAGTTGCACCGCGAGCGTCTTTCGGTGGATTCGGTCGTCGGAGTGATGGGGAAGATCGACGCCTCCCGGGGCGATCCGAAGGTGTTGGTCGGATCGGTTCTCGCGCCGGAGGATCTTCCGGAAGTCGGGCCTTCCGAGCTCCATATCCGATTGACCGACGCGTTTCGCGACGAGCAGGAGCTCTACCGGCTGCGTTCTTTCTTGATCGACCGTTCCGGTCGCTGCTCGCTTTTTCTTCACACCGCCGATCGCCGGCTTGGAAACGAAGTGGTTATCAAAGCATCTCCACATATTCAGGTTGCCGATTCGCGGGACATCGTCGACGGTCTGGCCGAGTTTGCGCTTGTCGAGGCCGCGTGGCACGAGTAGTCTTCGATTCGACGAGCGGCGCTTCGGAGGCGGCGCCGTATTCGACGTCGAGCCCGCGAAGCGCCACGGAAGATGCATGTGAAAGGCAAAAATATAGTGCCCGGAAGCTTGCCGGCCCGTAACCGCAAAAACACCGCAGGATCGTAACTTGCCGCCGGCGTCGATGCCTTTCAAAAAACACTCCATCCAAATGTCGACTGCACCGTGTGTTGGCTCCTCATCAGCCGGCAAGCTTCCGGGCATTAGGAAAGGCAAAGCGTCGGTCTGTATCGAGAATTGCGCGGAATCGCGTCGGCGTTGCTGACAAGTTTCGCGACCTCTGGTATTGTTGACGTAATGTCCGTCATTTTCCGTCTGATTGGCGCGGTACTTACCGCATACATGCTGCTCATCTTCGTTCGCATTTTGCTAACCTGGTTTTCCACACCCGACTCAGGCGGTAAGGCCGTCGAAGTGCTGCACCGCATTACCGACCCCTATCTTTCCTGGTTTCATCGTTTCTCGTTCCTGCGGGCCGGTCGACTCGATTTTTCACCCATCGCGGCGGTTATCGTTCTTGTCGTCGTGCTCAACGTCGTCAACACGCTGTCGCAATACGGCCGCATCACCGTCGGCATCATACTCGCGCTCGTCGCGGCCGCGGTGGGCTCGGCGTTCTTCTTCGTCGTGGGATTCTTCCTGCTTCTGACGATTGTTCGAGCAGTGTCGGTTTTTGTCGGTTCAAGCTCGATTCACCCGTTCTGGTTGACCGTGGACACGATCATCAATCCGGTCCTGGCGCAGATCCAGCGTCTGTTTTTTCGGAACCGGACGCTCACCTACCGAAACGGACTCGTCGCCGGTGCGGCCACGCTTGCGGCGGTGTTCTTCATCGGCAAGCTTCTCCTCGGCGGCCTCGTAACGCTCTTGAGCGCAATTCCGTTCTGATCCTTCATGCTGCTGCGGGAGCTCGACACTCCGGTCCTGAAGCTTCCAGGGGTCGGGCGCGTGATCGCCGGCTCGTTCGCGACGCTCGGGATTCACTCGGTCGCCGACCTCTTGGCGCACACGCCGCGCGGCTATGAGGATCGACGAAGCGAGGTCCCCTTCTCCGCCGTCGGCGCGGAAGGCATCGCGAACGTAACCGTTACGGTCGTCGAACACCGATTTTTTTTCTGGCGCGGGAAACGGACGCTCAAGGCAATCGTGACCGACGGCGGAGAGCCCGCGGCGCTCGTCTGCTACGGACGCAGTTTTCTCGCCAAGGTACTGGTTCCCGGGAATCGGTATCGTCTTTACGGTCGTTTCCAACGCCGACAAGGCGAGCTTCAGAGCTCAACGTTCGACGTCACGCCCGTCGCGAAACGGACCGACGAGTTCGGCGTGGTTCTTCCCGTCTACCCGCTTTCGGGTCGGCTCACTCAACGAATACTTCGACGAGCGGTCTCCGCCGCTCTTGACCGGTACGCGAACGATCTCGAGGAGGAACTCCCGGCTTCGTTGCGCGAACGGCGACGGTTAATGAGTATGCGCGAGGCGATACTGCGGATCCATTTTCCTCCCGACGTCGCCGCGGCGGCGAGGGCGCGTCGCTCCCTCGCCTATACCGAGCTTTTCTACCTTCAACTGATCATGCACCGCCGCGCGCGCGCGCGTCGTACGTCTCGCCCCGCGACGAGAAGGCTCGACGAAACCGTTCTCGATCGTGTAATCGGTCGTCTGCCGTTCGATCTGACCCCGGATCAGCACACGGTGATCCACACCATAGGCGACGAGCTGGGCTCCGCGCGCCCGATGATGCGTTTGCTGCAGGGGGATGTCGGGTGCGGTAAGACGCTCGTCGCGCTGCTCGCCGCCGCGCTCGTCTCGTCGGCGGGCGAACAGGTCGCGTTGATGGCGCCTACCGAGCTGCTTGCCCGACAACTCGCCGACACCGCCGCCCGGATTCTGGAACCGGTCGGCATTAGGATCGGCTATCTTGCCGGCAGTGTCGGCGACGCAGGCCGAACACGGCTGCTTGAAGCGGTCCGGGCCGGTGAGGTCGATCTGGTCGTCGGTACCCACGCTCTTTTCAGCAAGGATGTCGAATTCGCCCGACTGGGGCTCGTGGTCATAGACGAGCAACACCGCTTCGGAGTTCTGCAGCGGCTCGCGATCGTGGAGAAAGGCGACGTTCCGGATCTTCTGCTCATGACCGCCACCCCCATTCCCCGATCGCTCGCGCTCACCGTGTTCGGAGACCTCGACACGTCGACAATCCGCACCATGCCGCAAGGCCGACGGCCCGTTCGGACGCACCTTGCCGGACGCGGAAACGAAGAAAAAGTATACGCGGTGGTCCGGCGGGAGCTCGAGGCGGGTCACCAAGCGTATTTCGTTTATCCGCTGATTTCGCAATCCGACCGGCTGGAAATCAAGGACGCCGAAAGCATGCACGAGGAACTCTCCCGCGCGGTGTTTCCCGACTTCCGTGTAGAGTTGATACACTCACGGCTTCCGGAAGAAGTAAAAAGGGCCCGGATGGCCGATTTCAGCCGGGGCGCCGTCGATGTGCTCGTCGCGACAAGCGTGGTCGAAGTGGGCGTCGACGTTCCGAACGCGACGTGCATGGTAATCGAGCATGCGGAACGATTCGGGCTGGCCGCCTTGCATCAGCTTCGCGGTCGCGTCGGCCGGGCGGAAGCGCAATCGTACGCGTTTCTCATCTTCGATTCGCAGATTACCGACCTCGCCAAACGACGACTCAAGGTGATAATGGAAACCAACGACGGATTCGTTATCGCCGAGGAGGATCTCAAAATGCGCGGCCCCGGAGAACTCACGGGGACGCACCAAACCGGCGAGCTCGAGCTTCG
>JAJRYZ010000058.1 GCA_024275515.1 Spirochaetota bacterium | reverse complement strand
GGCGGATACCGTCTCGATGTCTCTCACGACGGACGTACCGCCGTTATCGGCAATCCTGCAGGCACTGTCGATATTCTCGCCATCGCCCGTATCGAAGGTGTCGGCGAGAATGTTCAGGTCCGCCTGGTGCCAGGTGGAGCCAAGGGATTCACCGCCAACGAAAGCGGTCACAAAGGAATCATTGAAGCCGACGGCACGATCCATCTTTCCATGGCCAACGGTTTGGACCTCGTCATACGCTTCCCGGAAAACACTAGAACCGGAGATAAACCGGGTCATGATGGTGTCGCCCCGGTTATCTGCGAGGAGCGAGAGTGATGGGACTCGATTTTCTCGGGAAAGGACTGAAATTCCCCTTCAGGTTCCAGCAACGTTCAGGTGGGGCGCAGGTGTCATCCGCCACCTCCATGGAACACGAACACATCCACGAGAGCATCCTCCAGATCCTCGGCACGCGTCCGGGTGAACGATTCATGCGCCCCGAATTCGGGTCCCGACTCAAGGACCTGGTATTCGAAGCCAACGATGATGTCCTGAAAGGCCTGATCCGACATTACGTCATCGACGCTGTCAAACGCTGGGAGAAGCGGGTAATCATCACCGACGTCTCCTTTGACGACTCATCACAGAATATCGACCGCCACCTTCTGCCGGTCCGTATCTCCTATCGCGTCATTCAGAGCCAGGTGGAAGGAAACCTGGTTTACCCCTTCTATCGCGAGCCGCTTCAAGTATCTGCTCCCCGACAGTTCCGTTCCATTGCCGGTAAGTAACAAGCGGGTCATCTCTGTCTGTTCCGGCAGTTTGAGGAGCCCATGTTGCTAAAACCAATAGGTGACTGGAGATGGGCAGAGCAAGTATCGCTTATACAAACAAGGACTACGATTCCCTGCGGCGGGAACTTCTGGCGCGGGTGCCGTAGCTGACCGACCGCTGGACGGATTTCAACGCGTCCGACCTTGGTGTCGTTCTGCTCGAACTTTTCTGCGGCATCGGCGATATACTGGCCTACTACCTGGACGCCCAGGCGGCGGAAGCCTTTCTGCCCACCGCCCGCCAACGACAAAACGTCATCAATCTTTGCAAACTTATCAGCTACCGGCTGGATTCACCGGTGGCTGCCACAACCAATTTGCGTTTCTCCCTGGCCGCGTCCCTTGACACGGATCTGGTCATACCGGAAGGAACAGCGTGCAGGGCCCGTCTGGAAGACGAAGATGTCGAGTTTGAGACGGCCAAAGACGCCACCATCCCAACTGGCCAGATGACGGTCGAAGTGGGCGCGCGTCAGGGAATTCGCAAATCTGAAACCTTTTCCGGTACAGGCGAGCCTGGTCAGACGATCAATCTCACCGGAACGGCAGTCGCTCAAGGAAGCATCCGCATCCGGATACAGGATCGGGAATGGACAGAGGTCCTTCACTTTCAGGAAAGCGGGGCCGAATCCCTTCACTTTCAATCCGACACAGATGCCCTGGACAAGACCTGTATCGTTTTTGGTGACGGCGTGCGCGGGTTTGTTCCAACCGCCGGAGTGGAAATCGAGGTAGCGTATCTCGAAACCCTGGGCGCGTCAGGGAACATCGGAGCGAACCTGGTCAGTGAACTGCTGACGCCTATTTATCTCGACAGTCAACAAGTCGCTCTCACGGTCGACAACCCGGTTCCGGCCACCGGAGGAACCGACCGGGAGACCCTGGAGCACGCCCGCAAGCAGGCACCTGCCGAAGTGCGGTCCCTGTGGAAGGCAGTCACCAAGGAAGACTACCAGGCCCTGGCGGAGGGCTATCCCGGTGTCGCCAAGGCACAGATACTCGATGTCAACGACTGCGAAAATATTCGTTATTACCAGGTCAACATGGCCGTCGCCCCGGACGGCGGCGGACCACCCTCAACGCTTCTCAAAAAAGACCTCGCCGGGTATCTGGAATCGCGCAAGGTCATCACCGTAGAGATCAACCTCTTTGAACCGGTCTATCGGTCCGTGGTCATCGACGCGGAGATATTCGCCTATGCGGGGGAAGACCTGGATCTGGTGCGTAGCCGGGTCGAGCAGGTGCTGGAGGATTTTTTCGCCTTCGACCGCATGAACTTCGGCGCAGCGGTGCATTTCTCGGACCTGGTTTCCGCTATCGACGGCGTGCGCGGTGTGAGCCATGTAAACATGTTCACTCCGCAGCAGGATGTGGAAATCCGAACCGGTGAAATCGCTACCCTCGGCGCAATGAATCTCGATGTCAGGAGGGCCGTTTAATGGCATCCTACTTCGAGAAGAAACTCATCGACCTTTTGCCACCGCTTTACCGCGAGCGTGATGGATCAGGTGATCTGCAGGCGCTTCTCAATGTCCCCGCGGCCAGTCTCGACGAACTTAAGGAACTGATCGACCGGTTTCCTGAACTCTTTGACGTCGACCGTTGCGAAGACAGATTTCTCCCTTTCCTCGGAGAGATTGTTGGACATCGCTTCGATCCCCTT
>JAJRYZ010000057.1 GCA_024275515.1 Spirochaetota bacterium | reverse complement strand
TATCTCGACGACGAGAGCACCGACGTGGCCGCGATTATCCGGTCGATGAGCGAAAAACAGCGCGAGCTCGACGAGGTCCGCCGGGAGCTCGAGGTCCGACGGGCGCGGTTGAACGAAAAGCAACGCGAGGTCGATCTCCATGATCTTCGACTCAGGCAGCGCGAGCTCGAGCTGCGGACGCAGGGCTACCGCCGGCTCGTCAAACAGATGGACGAGTATCGGAGTCGGCTTGAGAACCTTGTTCGGGAAATTAAAAGCGGGTCGCTCGACGCGGGGACGACCACCGAAGTAAAACGGTTCCTCGGCGAGATCGAAAAGAACGTCGAGGAGGAGCGACGAGGGATCGCGGCGGCGAAGCACGAGATGAGGCCGGTGACGAAAATCGAGCCGGGGATGAATGTCCTTATCGGGAGGGGACAACCGGCGGTGGTCGTCCGCGCGGCGCGGAAGGGAAGCTGGGTCGTGGCGACCGATCGGATGCGCATTACGCTTCCCGAACACGAAATCCGTGGAATCGCCGACGGAACCGAGGAGAGCGTGAGCGTTTCGGTCGAGCGGGTTTCCCCGTCGACTCCCCCGTCGTTTCAGCTCGACCTTCGCGGGAAACGGCTTGCCGAAGCCGTCGAAGCGGTACGGTCGCAGATCGACCGTTGCATTCTCGCGGGGCTGTCCGAGTTCGAGGTCATTCACGGGTTGGGAGAAGGTGTTCTCAAGCGAGGGGTGAGGGAGTTTCTCGAACAGAGCCCGGCGGTGACGCATTTTGAATACGCCGACGCCGAGCACGGCGGGTTCGGGAAAACCATCGTTCGGCTCGGAAGTTGAGCAAGTCGGCCGACCGCTTGCACGAGTCGCACGGAACCGTATAATGGCCGTGTGAAGATTGCGAGAGCCTGCATCGCGCTCGTATCGATTTCCTTAACGCTTTCCGGCTGCCTCGGCGCGGCGACGCGTATCGAGATCGACGGCGACGGAAGCGGCAGCGTCGAGTTCAGCTACCGCGTCTCCAAGCTTGTCGCCTACATCGGAAGCGCATCCTCTGAAAACCGTTATTTGTCGATTCCGTTGAGCAGGCGGGAGGTGGCCGATCTCGTCGCCGATCTCGACGGCATCGATCTCGACTCCTATTCGCAAACCGACGACGTCGAAGACCTGGTGTTCGACGTAAAGCTCTCTTTCGACACGCTCGGCGCGCTTGAGACTCTCTTTCTTTCGCTCGACGGTCCGCGCCTCGACTTTTCGGTCGGCGAGGAGGGCGGGACCGTTTTGGCGCTTTCGATCTACGAGGGGCTCGCCGATGCGCCCGACGAGGCGGTGGTCGAGATGATCGAAGCTTTTTTTGCCGACTACGAGCTCGTCTGGACGCTGCGAGCGCCGGGGAAGGTTCTTTCGGCGAGCGACGGTGTAATCGACGGACGCACCGTCGAGGTGCGCTACGAGACGTCGAAGGTGCTTCTGAGCCGGGCGCCCGTCGTGTGGAACGTTTCGTGGTGACGCGATGGAGGGTCGCAGACTCGTTGAGTGGGAAGCGCAGCTTAAAGCATTGTTCGACGAGGTCGACGATCACCTCGAGGACACCTACGGTCCGCTCTACTCGCTTCACCCGTCGCGTCCCCGGCGCGGCAGGACCGCGAACAAGGAGCAGGACGGCCTTTTCAACGTCGGCGCGAGTTTTTCCCCGGGTTTCGGGAGTCGGTACGGTCGAGGGTACGTAGTCGACATCGACGTCGTGACCCTGGAAGCGGTTCCCGACGAAATACGCGAGATGATCGAACGCGATGTTCAACTGCTGGTTGAACGGAAGCTTCCGAAATACTTCCCCGGCCGGAAAATGTACGTTGCCAGAGACGGCAGCTTATTGAAGATATTCGGCGATCTTTCGTTTCGCGGACCGTCCGGCGGCCGAAATCGTCGCGTGAGGAGATCATGAGACAAAAGCTACCGAAATACCTCAAAGTGCTCCGGATCGAGTTGGAGGACCTTTCGGAAGACCTCGAGGTGATGAAGGATCTGTACGGGCAACGCGGCCGACGAGATGAAATAACCGATTATGTATTCCTGGAGAACGTTTCGCTGCTCAAGTCGGAAATCGCCGGCGTCGAGGCGGCTATTCGTTCGATGGACGAAATACCGGTAGATCGCTTCCGCAACCTGGACGAGCTTGTCGACTATATCGACAAACTGTTTCGCGAACGGACCGCCGGCGCCGGATATCCGGAGGCGGTGTACGCGCTCGTCAGACGAAAGCTCGCGAAAGTTTCGCGCTACGTACTCAGCCTCGACACCTGAGTCGGCAATTCGAAATGTGACGCCGGGGACTTCGGACGCCGTACCATTTTCTGCGATGTCGGCGGAGGAACCACCGAATCGCCACGAAAACGGCGTCTTTTCGGTTGCCGCCGCCGGCAATTCGAAATCCGGCGCGCCAGATTTCGAATTGCTCTACCTGAGTCGGCGCGCTTGATTTATTAGCAAGGCCCGCGTATTATGGGTCAAACCACGAACAGAGGAACGTATGGACGTCCAGCTTCAGGAGCTCATCGACAGAATCAAGTCCGAAGGCGTCGAACAGGCGCAGGAAAAAGCCGAACAGATCGTTGCCGAAGCGCAGCGGTCGGCGGTCAAAATCATTGAAGATGCGCGAACCGAGGCGGGGCGAATTACCCAGGCCGCACGGGACGAAGCCGACAAATCGTTGCGCGCCGGACGCGAGGCGCTCGCGCAGGCCGGTCGCGATCTGCTGCTCGGGCTGAGCCATAGGATCGAACGACTCTTTGCGCGGGTCGTTGAAGAGCAAGTTGCGAAGACCCTCTCGGGAGACGTGCTCGAGCGCGCCGTGGTCTCCGTTTTCGAATCGATGAAGGCGGACCACGTGGAGGGCGCCGAGTTGACCGTGAGCGAATCCGAGTCCGAAGAGCTGTTCGAAAGGCTGCGCGCGAAACTCGCGGAGAAGGTGCGGGGAGGAGTGACGGTCACACCGTCCGACCGGATTTCCGCGGGGTTCCGGGTAACCGTCGAGAACGGGACCGCCTACTACAACTTCACGCCACGGGAAATCGCCGAGGTCCTCGCTACTTTCCTCAATCCCCGCCTCGCGGAGGCGCTCAAGAACGCCGTTTCCGAGGAGTAACAGCGTTGGCGCAGTACTATTTCGTCGCTGCTTCGCTACCGACGCCGACGTTCGACGAAAAGCCGTTCTACACGTCGGAAGCTCTTCTCGCTATGTGCGCCGGAGAACTCGGCGCGGCGGATCTGCAGGAGATGCGCGAAGCGTTCCGCTATTTCAGCGGAGAAGGCGTTGCACCTCGCCGGGCCGGCACGTTCGCCGCGTTCGATCGCCGCGAACGTGGCGTGCGATCGGCGCTCGCGCGTTTGCGCGCGCAGCGGCTCGGATGGGAGCTCGATCCGCTGCAATCCGAGGCGATTGGGGCGACCGATGCGAGTGAGTGGGCCGAGTCGGACGTCGACGCCGAAAAAATCGCACGGGACGCCTTTAGCCATGAGTCTCCCTACGACGCCGAGATGATTCTGCAGCGGGCTCGGTGGCAGCATCTCGAGGAGCTGTCGGTTGGTCACTATTTCGATATCGATATGCTGGTTCTGTATATGCTGAAACTGCTCGTGCTCGAACGCAACGAGCTACTGCAGCGCGAAGAGGGAGCCGAGCGCTTCAACGAGATCTACTCGGGAATGGTGCAGGCGCTCAAGGAAACGGAGCGATCGGAGTAATACTATGACAAAGGGAAAAGTGATCGGCGTCAACGGTAACATGGTAACCGTCGAGGTCACGGGTGACGTCGCGCTCAACGAGGTCTGCTATATCATGCTCGGCGAGAAACGGCTGAAGTCGGAGGTCATCCGCGTACAGGGGACGACGGCGCAGCTTCAGGTTTTCGAGATGACCCGCGGGATCGGGATTGGAGACGCGGTCGAGTTTACCGGCGAGATGCTCGCCGTCGAGCTCGGTCCGGGGCTGTTGCAGCAAATATACGACGGACTACAGAATCCGCTGCCGGCCCTCGCCGAGGCATGCGGGTTTTTTCTCGAACGCGGTGTGTACGAGCGCCCGCTGCGGAACGACGTGGAGTGGGATTTCACTCCCAAGGCGAAGGTCGGCGATACGGTGCGGCGGGCCGATACCCTCGGCACGGTTCCGGAGGGAATTTTCGAACACCGCATCATGGTGCCGTTCAACTTTTACGACACCTATACCGTCAAATCCATCGTCGACGCCGGCGCGTATCCGATCACCAAAACGATCGCCGTTCTTACCGACGAGGACGGAAACGACCTCGAAGTGACCATGTCGTTCCAGTGGCCGGTCAAACGCCCGATAGACAGTTACGTCGAGCGCCTGCGGCCGACCGAGCCGATGATCACGAAGGTTCGAATCGTCGACACTTTTCTCCCTGTGGCGCGGGGCGGAACCTTCTGCATTC
Source organism: Spirochaetota bacterium (assembly GCA_024275515.1). Taxonomy (GTDB): domain Bacteria; phylum Spirochaetota; class Spirochaetia; order ARS1246; family ARS1246; genus JAJRYZ01. The sequence continues at coordinate 2,353 of JAJRYZ010000057.1, read as the reverse complement.
CCGGTCCGTTCGGCGCGGGCAAAACCGTTTTGCAGCAGACGACCTCGCGCAATGCGGAAATCGACATTGTGGTGATCGCCGCCTGCGGCGAACGGGCGGGCGAGGTCGTCGAAACGCTTCGCGAGTTTCCCGAGCTTCTCGACCCCCGTACCGGACGGAGCCTGATGGAACGGACGGTCATTATCTGCAACACAAGTTCGATGCCGGTGGCCGCCCGCGAGGCGTCGGTCTACACCGCCGTTACCATCGCCGAGTACTACCGACAGATGGCTCTCAACGTTCTCTTGCTTGCCGATTCCACCTCGCGTTGGGCGCAGGCGATGCGTGAAATGTCGGGCCGTTTGGAAGAGATTCCCGGAGAAGAGGCGTTCCCCGCCTATCTCGAGTCGGTCATCGCGTCCTTCTACGAGCGGGCCGGCGTCGTTCGGCTTGCCGACGGTTCTTTTGGGTCGGTCACCATCGGCGGGACGGTCAGTCCGGCCGGCGGCAACTTCGAAGAGCCCGTCACCCAGGCGACGCTCAAGGTCGTCGGCGCTTTCCACGGACTCTCGCGCGACCGCGCCGAGGCGCGCAAATTTCCGGCCGTTCATCCGCTCGAGAGTTGGTCCAAGTATCCGTTGACGGTGCATCCGGAAAGGGTCGAGGCGGCGCGCGAGCTGCTTCGACGCGGCGATGAAATCGACCAAATGATGAAGGTCGTCGGAGAAGAAGGGACGAGTCTCGATGATTACGTGCTATTCCTCAAGAGCGAGTTTCTCGACGCGGTCTACCTGCAGCAGGACGGATTCAACCCCGTCGACACCGCGGTCGGCATCGACAGGCAACGCTACGTTTTTGCGCTGATCGATGAAATCCTCACGGGTGAGCTCGTCTTCCCGGACAGAGGCGAAGCGCGCAGCTGGTTCTACCAGCTGCGGCAGAAGTTTCTCGATATGAACGGCGCCGAATGGGACAGCGAACGATTCGAACGCAACGAATCGGAAATACGCGAGATGCTGCGGGGAAAAACGCCCTCTGCGGCTTCGACGGCGCCCGCGCTTGCCGATACGGCGAAATAGGAGCAACGCGATGCAGAAAGTCTACAACCGAATCGAATACATCGCGGGAAACGTCATCACGGTGAGGGCCGACGGCGTGCGATACGGCGACCTCGCCGTCGTATCCTCCAGCCACGGCGACTCGCTCGCCGAGGTTATCCGGCTCGACGGACCGAGCGTTTCGCTTCAGGTCTTTTCCGGCGGTCGCGGAGTCTCTTCGGGCGACGAAGTGCGGTTCCTCGGCCACGCGATGCAGGTCTCGTTTTCCGACAACCTGCTGGGGCGGATATTCGACGGCGGCGGCAAACCGCGAGACAACGGGCCGGAATTGACCGACGAGTTGATCGAGATCGGCGGACCGTCGGTGAATCCGGCGAAGCGGATTATCCCGCGAAAAATGATCCGCACCGGCATCCCGATGATCGACGTGTTCAATACCCTCGTCGAGTCGCAGAAGCTGCCGATTTTTTCGGTCTCGGGGGAGCCGTACAACCCGCTTCTCGCGCGCATCGCGATGCAGGCCGAAGTCGATCTGATAATCCTCGGTGGATGCGGGCTCAAGTTCGACGACTATCTGTTCTTCCGCGAGTCGCTCGAAGAGGGCGGGGCGCTGTCGCGGACCATTTTCTTCGTGCATACCGCCTCCGACCCGGTGGTCGAGTGTTTGATGGTGCCCGACATCTCACTCGCGGTGGCCGAACGCTTCGCGCTCGGTGGAAAGCGGGTGCTCGTGCTTCTGACCGACATGACCAATTTCGCCGACGCCATGAAAGAGATCTCGATCACGATGGAGCAGGTCCCTTCCAACCGGGGCTATCCCGGAGACCTCTACAGCCAGCTTGCCGCGCGGTACGAGAAGGCGGTGGATTTCGAAGGCGCGGGCTCTATCACGATCCTCGCCGCGACGACGATGCCCGGCGACGACGTAACGCACCCGATACCCGACAATACCGGCTATATCACCGAGGGGCAGTACTACTTGCGCAACGGACGAATCGAACCGTTCGGTTCTCTGTCGCGGCTCAAGCAGATGGTCAATTCCCGGACGCGAAGCGACCACCGATCGCTGATGGATTCGATGATTAAACTCTACGCGGCGTGCCTCGAATCGCAGGAAAAGAGATCGATGGGGTTCCGGATGTCCGAGTGGGACGCCAAGCTGCTTCGGTACGGCGAGATTTTCGAGCGGGAAATGATGGATCTATCGTTGAATATCCCACTTGAAGACGCGCTCGATCGCGGGTGGAAGATCCTCGCCGAGTGTTTCACCCGCGAAGAGACCGCGTTGCGGTCGGAGTTGCTCGACGAGTACTGGC
>JAJRYZ010000056.1 GCA_024275515.1 Spirochaetota bacterium | reverse complement strand
GGTCCGCGTCGACAAGGTCTCCGTAGACATTGACCGTCACGGGACGTCCACCGCCGGAAGCCGCCGTTGCGCGGGATGAGGAGACCGAACTCGCGCTCACCACGCCGGCAGTGACATAGGCGGCGCCGGCGCCGGCAAGCATAAGCGCTCCTTGGACTTGCGTTCCGGGAGCGAGCAGGTAGATGAGTCCCATCTTGAGCAAATACTCCGCGGCCGCCTCAGCGGCCGCCCCCAACGCCTTGACGGCGGTTTGTTCGAAAGCGCGCATGCCCGCCTCCGCGTCGACCAACGACACACCGATCGCCTGGAAAACATCTCCGAATCCGGACACCAACAAATTCTCCATGCTCTGCGTGAAGTCTTTGACTGCAAGCTCAGTGGCCTCTAACTGCTTCCGCGTCTCCTTGATCTTCTGCATCGCCGCATCGAAGGCCGTTTTGAAAGCATCGGCATCACCCGTGAGGCTCTCCTTGATTCGCTGAGAATATGAATAGAGATCTTCGACCTGTGCCTGGATTTCTTCCGGAGATTCCGGCGGGGTATAAATAGCCGCGAGCCCTCCACCGACGCCCAGGTTGGTGACCGGAGAAAATACCGATGCCGCTTCTTGTCGGAGGAGACTGCCGCCGGGAACGAATTGCGCCGGCGTAGCCGTTGGAATAGCATTGGGCGCTTCGGCGTATACCTGGCGGAAAAGATCGAAAAAAGTCGGATCGACATTTTTTACCCGGTTGATATCCGTAATGCCGATCTGGTTCATGAATCGCGCCCGTATCGCTTGCGCCGTTTCGATATATCCTCCACGCTCGCCAGGCATAAAATAGGGTCGCCCCTCTTCAAAGCCTTGGATTGTTTTGAGAAGCTCGCGCATTTCGAGAATCGCGGTTCCGCCCGGCACTGCACTCCCCGGCAATGCTACCTGTTTGAACGCATCTCCCAGCGCCTCCTGTAAAGCATCTATCAGCTTTTCGCGAGTGCCCTTCGTGAAAAACATCCCAAAATCACCACCAGGCCCTAGCAGTTCGCGAAATGTGAATGCGACATTTGATTTCTGAATCCCCTGAAGCTCGTCGTACTTTGCCAGCGTGGATATCAAATCCTTGATTGTTTCGACATCTTCATACCTTGCCCCGCCCGTAAGAATACGTGTCGCCTCAGATTGAGCCAGGTGTACCCCCATTCCGGTGTCAGCAAGTTCCTTCGCCTCAGCCACTTTCTGTACGACATTCGTCATCCAAAGAAATGCGTCTTTCAACGCGTCTACCAGGCCGCCGTCTTCCACCATCGCCGCGCGGAGAAGCGCGACGTTATCTTTGAACGTCGACATCACTCCTGACAGTGTTTGAGATTGTCTCTCTATCATCCCGGCGAAATTCCCGTCACCTCGCGTCAACTCCTGGAGCGCAAGCTTGACCTCTTCGAAACCGACCTTGCCGGTCGAGATGTACTTGAACAGCTCATCTCGGGTTATCCCGTATTGTTTCTGAAGTTCTTCGAGAATAGGAACGCCCGCTTCGGTGAAGCGATTAATCTCTTCCAGGGAGGCGCGCCCTTTCGTATGAAGCTTGGCGTAGGCGTCGGCGAGTCGCCGGAGGGTTTCGGTATTCCCCATCGCCGCGTTCCCGAGGTCCTGGAGAACCCGCGTAACTTCGGCCGCGTCCGTTCCCGTGGAAACGAGAAGTTGCGCCGCGGAGGTGAGCGTTTCGAGTTGAAACGGAGTCGAGGCGGAAAACCGCTTAATGTCCTCCATGAGAGTTTTCGCGTCACGAGCGCTCTTCAGGAGCGTCTCGAACGCCACGGTTTGCTTTTCGAGCTGCGCGGCAAAACGAACGCCTTCAACAACGTTGTCGACGATCGCGCGTTTCAGGACGAAGAGACCCGCGCTGACACTACCGACACCCACGAGCGTCCTCGCCATGTCTTTCATGGCGCTCTTGGTCTTGTCGACCTCGCCGCGCCAGCGACGCATATCGCGCTTCGCGCGGTCGACTTCGGCTTTGACGAGAATTTTCAGTTCTTCAGCTACCGACATTAGCGTGAATACTCCTGATCACACCACTTCGCATACACGGAATCGAATATATCGATGACGTCACACACATGGACCGGCTGCTCCCAGAACCCACCGGAGTATGGGAGCCGGCCGTGAGCGTTCCATTTGTTCCAGAGCGATAAGCAGGTCGCGTATTCCTCGGTAATCAACTCCGCAGCTTTATTCATCTGCAGAACGAGTCCGGGAGAACCCTCGGTTTCAGACTCGAAAACGATCTTGCTACTGTCCGGCAGATTTCGCCAATGGAAAACCGCTTCCTTGAAATAGCCTTTCAGCGTGCACCAAAAGGCTAATCGGAGTTTTTTGATTCCGGCGGCTCCTGCGTCCGCGGGAGTTCGAGCTCAAGCTCGGAGATGAGCTCATCAATCCGATTTTCTTTTGTAACCGGGGTTTTGAGCAGCGCTTCCCAGGTCGTAATCGGATCTCCGTCTTCCACCTCGAGGTGCTCGATAGTCGGCTTCATCGCGCGAACCATGCCTGGATTGTCCGCCGGCGACGACGTCATTTCGCCATCCGGCGACAGCGCTTCATCGACCGCCGAATCGAGTTCCTTGTCCTTCGCTTTGTAGACGTCCGGTATGAGCACGCGAAACGCGCGCTTCGGCTGGAACTTTCGGCGTTCATCGAACGATAGGTTCGTGTATCTGACGACGATCCGCTCCTCTTCAGACAGTTCCCTGTTCCCCCGCCACTCCGGGACGTAAAGGCTTTTTTTCGATACCTGTATGCGCATCTGTTCCTCCTTGGATCCGCGCTAGGCGATGTTCGAGTACCACTGTTCGGATTCGACGAATTGCGCCCTGAAGCTCTGCACCCCGGATGCGTCGGCGCCTTTCGACGGTGTCACGAGAGCATTCCCGTAGTATCCCTGCGCTCCGCTCACGTACAGATACAGAAACACCGCCGCCGGCGTCCCGCCGACCAGATGCATTTCCATCAGAGCGTTCTGTCCGTTCGCATCCGATTTGTCCGCATTCCCCTCGAATGAGCCGGATGCGTCACTGATCGTGAACATCCGTTTCGCCGCGGCGTCTCCGAATGCAGTCGTCTCGACGATCCGCGTCTCCGGGTTGAACTCCCACCTGGAGATTTCCGCGACCTTGTCGTTGCCGATATATACGGCGCCCAAATACCCTTTGTCAGCCATCTAAAACACCCTCCCGCCGTCTTCCGGCGATCTGTTCTTGCCCGGCTCCCGCTTTTTCTTCGCGGACTTTACCGGTTCGCAATCTTCTCCCACTTTTTCGAATGCTCCGTCGGTGAGCGGCGGAACTTTCGCGACGTTCCCGCATTCGAGGCATACCGCTGCTCGTCTCGGGCTTTGTCGCCGCGCTCCGCAGTTCGGACATAGCAAGTCGAACATCTCATATCTCCTTTCGTAATTCGAAGCACGCATCTTGGCCGCATAGCGCTCGATCGACCACATGCCATTTGCGCGTCGAATACCAGTGATATCGTTTTCCGAATACCGTCTCGGGATCGAAATAGTCGAACGAATCGAGCGTGAAATAGTGGCAGTGCGTAGGATCCGAATACGATTGCTCCGCTTCGAAATAGGTCGTTCGGATGAACAACGCTCCGCCGGGACGGAGGATCCGCCAGACCTCATCCAGGAACGGAACCACCTCGAGCATGTGCTCAATGATATCGAGAGCATATGCCCGCTCGAACTGTTCGTCGGAGAACGGCCACGGAAAATCCCTCAGATCGTGAACGACATCCGTGATCGACGTCTTGCGGAAATCGACGTTGACGACGGTCTCCTGGGCCCCCTCTATCCTGCGTTCTCCGCATCCCAGATTGACGGTCATGCGGCCTCCGGATAATACGCGGCAATGATCTCGGCGAACCGCTTCGCCGCACGGTCCCAGGTGAAATGCTCGCGCATCTTGATCGCCGCGATCCGTCCGCGTTCGAGCGCTTCTTCGTAATTCGTGAACACTCGATGCATCTGTTCGACGATCGACTCGACGTCCGGCTCCGCAGCAAACACCGGATCGACCGTCACGCCGGACGGATGCCGGAATTCGATCCGCTTCATTCCGAATCTGATCGGATAGGCAAGAAGTTCCTCCCCGATATCCTCCGTTCCACTCCACGGCGTGTAGACACACGGAAGCCCCGTAGCCATCGCTTCGGCCAGGGTCAACCCAAACCCTTCTCCCATCGTCGGGAAGAGAAAACAATGGGCGGCGTGATAGAGAGACACCAGGCTCGGGAGGTCCCGCTCGATCGCATCCTGCTCGTCCAGGGGCAGTATGCGTGTATCCACATAGGCGTTCTGCGTCACCTGCCGTAGCTCCTGCTTTACTCCCTTCTCTGTTTCCTTCATGATCAGAATCGATCTCTCGGCGAGCTCCGGATATCGTTCGTTCCAGAGCGCCCAGGCTTTAGCCACATAGTAGGTTCCTTTCCGCGGGTTCTTGGCGCCGACGAAGAGAAACAGAAACGGCTCGCTCATCGTCCGTTCCTTAAACGAAAACAACTGCGAATCGACCCCGGCCGGACAGACCTCGACCGGCCGAAACGTCGCATCGGAAATCACGCGCCGATTGTGCGTCGACGGAACCAGGATCAACTCAGGCTTTCGAAGCTGCGCCGCCCATTGCCGCGGAACCCGGTCGAACTCGTACATCGAAAAAAGCACGTTCCGCCGGAAGCGTCGGATGTGCAGGTGATAGAACGGAATGAAGTGCACCACGATCTCGGCCCCCGGATCGAACGTCACCCCGTTTCGCGACAATGTTTCGACCATTCGCTGCTCCATCGTCGAGTATCCGAACTCGTTCCCGATGCCGTTATGATGAGTCCACCAACAGATCTTCATATCACGGCTCCACATAATGAGGGACGAGCTCGACGATACAGACGATTTCCTGCTCATTCGGAAGCACGAGCTCCGTCGGTCCGCGCATCTCCATATAGTCGACCTGTATTCCATCCATTGATCCGTCAAAGTTCCGATACAAATCCATCAGTGCGTGCGCTGCGAGAAACGCATCCGACGGCGTCTTCTCATCGTCGCTCACGATCGTCCATTGACAGAGCGGCTGCCCGTAGGCGTCGTCGTCGAATGTCTCGACGTCGTTCGACGGCGCGACGATCCGCATGACCGCGTAGGGCGTAACGGCGCGTTGCGGCGCCTTGATGTGATAAAGCCTCGCCCCGAGAATCGCCGTAACCGACGATGAGGCGAGCGCATGATTGATCAGCGCCTCATCGATATAGGAGCTCGCCATCTATCGTCTCTTCAACCGCGTAAGCCCGCGCATCGTCTCGCCGAAGATCGGCTTGATCAGCTTGCGCACATGCTTCCTCGCCTTCCGGGTTCCGAGGCGCATGAACGGCACGTACAGCCACTCGAGGATCGGCGCCCACTCGGCGTCCGAATACACTTCTCCGATCGTCCACTTCCGGCGTTGCTTCGTCGCGCTCACCGGCCTGATCTGGACGCTCTGCTCAGTCTCGCCGGTAATCCGATGCGGGCGCAAAACATTGACGACCTCGGCCTGCACGATCGGTAACGCCCGGTTCACAAGCTTCTTCGTCAGCCGGTCGATCATCCGGTCATAGTCGATGGACTCGTGAGTAACCACCGCCTCCATCAATCAATCTCCTCCGTACATCGCAGCAAAAGTTCCCGGTTTCTTTCTTCGACGTTGATCACCGACGCGATCTTGAAGATCCGCCCCTCGGCCGACAGCCGCATGTCCGGACGCACGCCGCTCACGTATCGGATCGTGATCATGTGCGTAAGCTCCGCCTGCTCTTTTCGGCCTTCCGAATACTCCCGTCCGCGGACCGGATCGATCTCCATCCACACCGTCGCGTAGTCCGACCAGGTGACCGATTCGCCCCACTTCGATCCGTCCGACGCGCGCTGCAGCGTCCCCCGGGTCCGCAGCTCGCCTGCTCTCATACCGGCACGACCCGATCGAGCCCCAGGATCATCTGAACTCCGTAGGGCAGCTCTGAAAAGCTCTGCGGATCGGAAGCTTCGCGACGTTCATAGAGCTCCCCGCACAGCATCTTGATCGCCTGCTTATACTCGTCCGGAACATCGCTTGCCGCGCCTCCGTATCCGCACACGAACCTGACGACCACGCCGTTGACGGTCCGCAGCGTCGTCGACGGCCACACCTCGCCGTAGGCAAGCATGATCCGGCCGGGCTCCGAGTAGGTATCGACGTGGTATTTCGAGCTTGAAAAAGTCGCGCTCGTTTCATCGGTGTCGTAATAGGTGACACTCGAAATCGATTGCAGCGGAGGATAGGGGATCCGGATCGCCTCGGATGCCGGGAAATCGTCGAGCGCAAGCTCCCACATCTGCGTAATCAGCCGACGATTGAGAATGCGCTCGATGATCCTCCTCGCCGAAATGATGAGGTTGGTGAGGTAGGTATCCTCGACACTCTGCGGAGCGTCGCGAATCACGCTGACGCCGAACTCGCTCGCTGCGACCGCCACCGTGCTCACCACACGGATGTATTGTTTCGTCCCGGTATACGCCTTCTCGTAGGTCGCGTTATCGTTCGCCTCGGTCACCTGCGTAAAAGCACCGCCGGTCCAGTCGGTATAGGTCGAATCGTCGTCGGATTCCTGGATCTTCACGTCGACCGTTCCTCCGGACCCGCAGGTTCCGGCACTGAGCACAACGAGAGCGGCATAATTCAGCACATCGACGCCCGCACCCTCGAGCGCATAGGACGCGGCGACGGCATGCGAGCCCGGCGCGATCGACTGAACCGACTCGATATCGTCTGCGAAGCTGTTCGAATCGATCCTCAGATGCGTCTCGAGCTCCGCAAGAGTTACGGGCTCGACCGTCGGCGCGGTGATCAGCTTGGTCTTCAACTCCAGAGTATCTCCAGGCCGTAGGTCCGGGTGTTTGTGTTGGCCCAGGTGACCTTGATCTTGTCCCCGTTCACGAAAGGATGCGGACGGGTCGGCTGATAGACATAGTCGCTCAACGTGTTCATGTCCTGCGTATCCAGAACGACGTCGTACTCGGTTCCCGCGTTCGATACCAGCGTAACGACCAGGTTCTCCGAGGTTGCGCTCGCCGCACTCAAATGAATCCGAATACCCTCGAATTGCCCGTCTTTCGCCGGCGACACTTCCCGATTTATCGCCGCGCTCCCGGTCGATCTGTCAAAAAGCATTACGCCTCCAACAAAAAAGCCGCCCGAAGGCGGCTCTGATTACTCACTGTTTATCAGTCAACTTCTGTCCTGCCAGATCCTCACGTAGTCCACCGACAAGACTCCAAGCCCCGCCCCCGACGCTTTGTACAGACCGATGTGCGGCTGAACCTTCGCATTCGCCGCGGAAGCCGCGTTGTTGAACGTCGTCCCTCCGGCAACACGGGCGCCGTTGATGTAGAACTTGATGTCGGACTGGTCCGTGCAGTCGATGCGGAAAATGTAGTAGGTCCCTGCAACGAGCGTCGTGGAGGTCGCGGCGGAAGTATCGGTCGAATTGTCGTCGGACTCGCAGGTCACGATCCCGCCGGCGGGCACCTCGAACCCTACGCGATAGGCGGATCCACCGTCCGCCCAGGCGCCCCAGAGACCGAACGACGCCACTCCGTTCAAGGTGGGAAGAGTGGTCAGCGCGAGCCGCGCTTCAAAGATGGCGCCCTGCGCAAGAGAAAACATCAACTCATCGTTCATGTGCAGCGCGGCGTCCTGCTTTTCACTCGTCGCGGTGAGCGAACAGGCAATGAACCCATTCACCCCGTCGGCGGTCTTGGCAACCGTGGGCGGCGCCGCACCGACGATCTTCTTTGACCATTTGCATCCGGATTCCACCGATCCGGACGCGGGGATGACGACGTCGGCGCCGATGAAATCATCGTAGAACGCTACCGCCTTTTTGACGTCGAGCGTCTCGAACGTCGACTCGTCATAGAAACCGAGAGATCCGCCGAATCGGTCTTTGTAACTCGCTTTCGTTCCCATGTTTTAGACTCCTATGAGCGACGGGCGGCGCCGAATCACGCCGCCCGCGTAAAACTCGTTAAGCGGATATCAGGTGATAGCCGTAATCTGCGCCTGCTGCGCATAGCGCGGTTTGAGCACCGCAATAATCGCCACCTCGGAGGCCGACGCCGACCCGCCGGGTGTCGCGACGACCCGTACATACGGGTATCCGTCCGACAACTCGGAGCCGTCGATCGAAATCAGGAAGATGTGATCGTCGTCGGTCGCGGCCACGGTCACCCCGGAGCTCGTCGCGGCGGTTCGGTCTCCGAACGCGTCGCTCGATCCGGTAGCGCCGCTCTCGCGATAATTGAACGCGATCGCTGTATTGTTCGACGGCGTCACGTCGTCGCATTCCTCGACGGTGAGCGTAATCGTATCGCCGGTGATCGTCCCGAAATACACGATCAGATCAACCGAATGATATTTGCCGACGTTCACGATGTCGGAAGTGACAGCCGCGCCGCCGCTGTCGGCCGGCGAAGAAAGCCCGACGACGTGAAACTGTTCGTCAAAGTTCAGTGCTTTCATAGCTTACTCCTTAGCTTCTTGTCGCAAGCGCCACGAACGGAGACCGAGTCGCGCTGCCCTTGTAGGGAGTCAGCGCGGAGCTCCACAACGGCATGCCGTCGACACGGAAAATCCAACGGAAAACCGTTTCGTCGGTCGTGAACTGCACGTGTATCGACATCGCGGCCTGGACACCGCCTTTGTCCATCACCCTGTATTGGGACAGGTCGGCCAGGATGATATCTCCCACGGTTCCGAGAGCCGCGGCCTGCTCGATTTCGACGACCGGAGCGGTAAACAACGATTGGAACATCGCGCCGCTCGCTCCGCCTGCAGGCAGATAAACCGGCGCACCACCGGTCCCGATTTCGAGATTGAGTTTCCCCAACTGAGGGATGATCTCCTGATTGATCAACCATACGTAGCGGGAGATCGGTCCCCACTTACGGGTGTACATCTTCAGGAGATTGTCATAGACGATGGTCGCCGCGGCCTGGCCGGTCTCTTTCGCCTGCGAAACAAGGCACGGAGACTGCAGAATCCCGAGCGGCTTCCCTGCGCCGTCCCCGTTCAAAATCGCATCCTGCAGCACGAAGGAAAGCTCGTCGGAAACGGCCTCCTGCACTTCTTGCTCGAGCATGTCCGCGTCGGCGAGGACCTCGTCGGTTGCGTAATACAGAATCGCGTGCTTTTTCAGCTCGAAATCCATCTGCCGCCATTTGGGCCTGCTCCCGGTCAACGCGCCGGCCTCCGACAGCCAGTAGGACCGGATGCCGCCGTGACGCGATCCGGTCGCGCGCGATGTCTCGTCAACGCCGTTCACCGTCATCTTGTTCGACGAACCGGTCAATGTGCGTTTGCTGCACCTGGATATGACCTGGTTGTTGTCGTATGCCCGCTTGACGATCTCATTCGACATTTCCGTGCCGACGAGAAATCCGCCCTCGGAGCCGACACCTTCCTGGCTCCCCGTGGCCGCGGCGCGAACCTGTTTCTGGTAAG
>JAJRYZ010000055.1 GCA_024275515.1 Spirochaetota bacterium | reverse complement strand
CAGACAATGCGAAAAAGCGTTTACCGTCTTCTCCGATAACCATGCTCGACTTACCTCCGACAGATTGAACTTGCTGTAGAGTACCACCGTCGTGGCTATCATCATCAGATTCCCAAGCTGTAGGTCAGTTACAACGCCTCGAAGGAAACTCAGTCCCTGAAAAATCAATTCGGGCACGGCAATGCACGGTATCATCTTCCCCTCCCCAGAGACAGATACCTTTCTCAGTATTGATCATGCCGCCTCGGCCCCATTTTTGCAAGAGACGGACCTATTCTTTGTGAAACTCGAGTAAGTAAACGCGCACATAAACGCCGTTAGAGTATTCCCTTCCCGACCGGCATCGCGTCGGCGGGAGCGGCGCCGACCGACTACCGTGAGGCGCGGCCCCCGGACATCGTCCGGGGGCCTTTCGCGTTTGCCGGCGAACCGAATCGGCACCCCGGTTGTGAGTCGGCGCGAAGCGACCTACGCGAGCCCGAGTATCCGCGCCGTGTTGTCGTAGAACACCGCGTGTTTTTCGGCATCCGACAGATCCGCTCCGAGCACCTGGCCGATCTGGACCGCCAGGTCACGATAATACGCGTCCGATCCGAAAACCACCCGATCGACGCCGAGGTGCTCGACCGCGTACTCGATTATCCCTGAATCCGGCTGCATACCCGACGTATCGACGGCGACGTTGGGGAGGTCGCGAACGTCCCACACTCCGCGCCTTCCCGCCCCGGTAAGATGCGCCATAATGATGCGGGCGCCGGAATGCGCGGAGAGCGCCGTTCGAACGTCGGCCGGGTCCGACTGATGGTCACGGTTGCCGATGATGTCGGTCCGCGAAGCGTGGACCATGACCGGAAAGTCGTTCGCTTCGGCCGCTTCGAACACCGCATGCGTTGCCGGGTTCGAGACGTTGCAGGCGATCTCGAGCTTGATTGCGCGAAACCCGTGCACCTCGTGGCAGCGTCGAACTTCATCCTTCACGAAATCGGCTCCGAGCATCGGATCGAGGAAGCAGAAAGGAACGAAAAAGTCGGGATGCCACGAGGCGAGCTCGGCGTTTCGATCGTTGAGCATACGGATCTCCGTCTCGGAATACCCGGAAGCGCGAAAGAGCACTTCGCCGAGCGAGCTCATCTTTTCGACGCCGAGCCGGCGCGCGCGCGCGACGAACTCGTCGACGAATGGGCGGCCCGGATCGTCGGTTACGTGAAGTCCGCGCGGATGCGCGTGCGCATCAATAATGGGCCCGGTCCAACGGACCTCGGGTGTGGTCATAATTCCATGGCTAACAGAATCGCGCTCCGATGTAAAGAAGCGGCCGACCCGCCGACCGTATTTCGAATTTCAGGTGGAAAACACACGTTCGACGAGCGCTACAACCCGAACATCGCCCGGGCGTTTTCCCGGGCGACCGACGCGCGATCGTCGTCGCAGACCGTCGCGTGCGCTACTTTCATGATCGCGGCCCGCGTCACGAAAAACGGCGTGTTCGATCCAAACATCACTCTTTCAACCCCGGTGTGCGCCGTGAGGTCGGAAAGTGTGAGATTCCGCTCCGCAAAGGCGATGTCGCTGGACAGGTTCGGCGGGAACTCGACCGAATGGATTTCGTTTCGGTACGCGTTGAGGCAAACGACACTGCAATCGGGGTGAGCTTCCGCAAACGTACAGACCTCGCCGATCGGAACCGGCGGAACCTGCATCATGACGTGATGAAATCGCTCATCCTCCATACGAAGCGGAACCAACAGCGGTAGCCCTCGCTCGGCGACACACAGGGCGACTTCCTCGAACGCGCCGTCGGTGACGGAAACGTCGTGATAATTGAGATGCACTTTGACCGCACGCACCTTCGGCTCGGCGGCCGCCTCTTCGATCTCGCTGCGCCACCTGCGAACGCGCGGATTGATCACCGGTACAGGAAAGATGCCCGGAAACCCCCGCGCGCCGTCGATAAGACGCCGATTAGCGTCGTACGGATCCTCAAGCAACGCGGCCTCGATCGGGGAAACGAGAGCGCTCTCGATTCCTTCGGCTTCGAGATGCGCCGAAAGCGCGATGAGATCGATGACGGGGAGCGGTCGAAACGGCCAATTCCCGACGCCGCAGTTGACGTCGATCAGTGTCCGTAAGGTATCCGCGCACATGCCCCCGCTGTTCCGCTCGATCGTCGATTTCTCCATGTGAAGGCCTCCGCGCCATTATGCCGGGCGGGCCGGTCGGGGTAAAGCGCTCTCGGCGGCGATAATTCCGCCGACTCGGTCGGTCCTCGACTTGCCCGACCGGCCCGACCGTGCAATGCTTGCCTCATGGCAGGAAACGACGCGCCGATTTGCATACACCCGCAAAACAACAAGCTCTTTCTTTTCCGCGGGAAACCACTGGTGCTCTTGACCGCGACCGAGCACTACGGGGCGGTGATCAATCGCCCGTTTCGTTTCGAACGCTATCTCGCAGACCTGGCCGTTCGTGGAATCACCCTCACACGTCTTTTTATTCTCTTCCGCGAGCTTCAGACGCCGATCAATCCCTACTCGCCCTGCAAACCCGAAACCCCCGACTACGTCGCGCCGTTCGAAAGGACCGGCCCCGGACGAGCGCTCGACGGCGAGCTGAAATATGATCTCGATCGCCCCAACGGCGAGTTTTTTGCGCGGCTTCATGATTTTCTGAGTTGCGCCTCCGACCACGGCATCGTCGTCGAGGTGGTGTTGTTGAGCAACACTTACGGCGACCCGATATGGGAGCTCAACCCATTTCACAGCGCCAACAACGTCAACAGCATGAAAGCCGCCTCCTGGCCCGAGTACACGAGCATGCGTCACGAAGATCTCTTCACCCGTCAGGCGGCGCATGTTCGCAGGATCGTAGAGGAGATCAATCATTACGACAACGTCATAATTGAAATCTGCAACGAGCCGGGAGGAGATTTCGACAAGCTCCCGGGCAGCCCGACGCGCGAGGAAGTGAATGCCTGGTTGGACGCTCTGATCACCGTCGTTCGCGAGACCGAGGCCGCGCTTCCCCGTCGACATCTCGTCGCCGGGCAGGAGGCTTTCTCGTATTCGCCCTGGGTGCAGCCGACGGAGCGATCGTTTGCCGAAATGGACTATGATGTCGTCAACATCCACCCGCTTCCGAACACCACCTACGCAGGCTCATCGTTCGACATGGGCGATTTCATGTCGAAGCAACTTAAGCTTCGCGCCGTCCGCGACTTCGGTCAGGCGACCTACGCCGAGGCCAAACCGCTGTGTTACGATGAGGATAACGTCGCGAGTCAATACAAGGACCACGACGGATGGACGATCCATCGAAAACGCGCGTGGACGACGCTGTTTACGGGAAATCACTACGACTATATCGATTTTTCCATCATTCCGCTGCGCGAAACCGGAACTGAAGAATCACGCCGCCACATTCGCGCCTGGGTTTCGCATCTTTCCCGCTTTATGCACTCGCTCGATCTGATCCACTCGAAGCCGCTTCGCGGCGTCGTTCGAACGACGCCGCCCTACGCTATCGAAACCGCGTTCGGCGTCCCGGAAAAGCGGATCTGCGTCTATCTGTGCGACGAGCGGGAAATTGCCGCGGCGCGCGGACTCCCCGATTCGGCAGCGCCTTCCCCGGACGCGGGCGCGCCTATAGAGGGCACCGTTGTCCTGGATTTGCCGCACGCCTCATATCGCGCTTCGCTCTTCGATCCACAAACCGGGCTTTCATCCCCTTCGGTCACGATCGACGGCGGGCCGAACACGCAGGTGCAGATTCCGCCGTTCGTTCACGACGTGCTTCTCGACATCAAACGGTCGTAACCGCGACGTTCGGCTTCGGCGGGTCGTCGCGCCGGAGAACAAAAGACCGGGCCTTCCGGCCCGGTCATAAGAATCGTCGTTTGCCGCCGGTGCGTTCACTGCGCGACGGCGAGGCGAGCTACTTTCTTGTTCTGAAGAAGTACTGTTCGCCCGCGAACTGCGCACCGATTCCGTAACCGGAATGTGCGACGTTGCCCATGTCCTTGTTGATGAGGACCGCATATTTCGCGGTGTCGACGATGACGAACCAGAAAATGTTGTCGTAGAGCAGTTGCGTATACTCCTCGACTACCTTGGTTCTCTCCTCCGGATCGACGACCCACACCTTGGTCATAAGGTCATAGAATTCGGCGACCTCGGGGATCTCGGGCGGCGCGCCGGTTTCCCGCTCGCACAACGTCGCTCGAATTGCTATGATCCGAGCATGCCCGACCGAACACGAGTACGACACTACCGGGACACGATTGTTCGCGATCTTCGCGAGCTCATACGTATTCCCAGCGTCAAAGGGGATTCGTGCGACGGCGCGCCGTTCGGCCGCGAAGCGGCGCGTGCGCTTGAGTTCATGCTTGCCCGCGGGCGCGAGCTCGGCTTCGCGACGAAGAACATCGACAACTACGCGGGCCACGTCGAGTACGGAAGCGACGGGCCGATCATCGGTGTGCTGACGCATCTCGACGTTGTTCCCGCCGGAGACGGATGGAACCACGATCCTTTCGGAGGAGAAGTGGACGACGGGGCGGTGTACGGGCGCGGCGCCGCCGACAACAAGGGCCCCGCCGTCGCGGCGCTCTACGTGCTCCGCGCTTTCGCCGACGAGGCGCCCGCTCCCAAGGTCCGGGTACGTGTTATTTTCGGCGCCAACGAAGAGTCGGGAATGGAAGGAGTTCGACGTTACTTCGAGCGGGAACCGCTTCCCGACGTCGGCTTCGCTCCGGACGCGGGCTACCCGCTGTACAATCGCGAGATGGGCATCATCAACATCCATCTGAGTGCGAAAAGGAACGGTCGCGCGATCGTCTCCGATCTCTCCGGCGGGGAGGCGCTTAACATGGTCGCCGGCGAAGCACGGGCGACGGTGCTGCCCGCGTATCGCGAAATCGCGTCGCGAGTCGTTGAGGAAACCGATTCTCGCGGGACGGTCGAACACCGCATTGTGTTCGACGGTTCACACGACGCGCCGGTGATTACCGTCAAAGGTATCTCGGCTCACGGAGGACGCCCGGCGACCGGGGTGAGCGCCATCGCCTATCTGGTGCAGATTATCGACGATATCGCGCGAGCGGTCGAAGAGCGCGAAACCAATACCACCGCCTCCGAGAACCGCATCGTGGGAAACGGCGTTATCGAACGCGAGATCCGCGAACTCCGAAGGCTCATCGGATTCGAGACGCGCGGCGATTCTCTCGGGATCGCCTGCAGAGATTCGGAGTCAGGAGAACTCAGCGTCAACTGGGGGACGATCCGGGTCGACGCCGACACGGTGGAAACCGGATTGAACATCCGCTATCCGGTAACCGCCGATTTCGGGCCGATCGTATCCGCGCTCACATGGCGGGCGAAGCGCGCCGGTTTCACGTCGACCGGCGAACATCACGCGCCGCCTCTTTTCGTACCCGAAGACTCCGATCTTGTCGTGCGGCTACTCCGCGCGTATGAAACCGTGACCGGAGAAAAAGCTTCGCCGATGTCGATGTCGGGCGGCACCTACGCCCGGATGCTCAAGAACCGAGGGGTCGCTTTCGGCGCCGGATTCCCCGGCGAGGCGACCAACGTTCACCAGCCCGATGAACACATCTCAATCGATTCACTCATGCGTCACTGCGAGATCAGTCTGCAGGCGCTCTTCGAGCTCTCGAACGCCCCGCCGCGAACCGCCGCGGCGACCTGAACGACTACTCGACCACGAAATAGATCGGGCTGCTCCACGCCATGTGCCCGTCCTCCTGAGCCACGCATACATAGAGAGGGTTGTCACGCCCCGGCTCCAGCGCGACGACGCGCTCGCAGGCAAAATCAACATGAGTGTTGACGTCGGGAAGCCGTGCCACGGCTACCCGAACACCGATCCCGTCGGCCGAGTAGGCGCGGTCCTCCGATCCGACCTCGTCGATGGGAAGCTCGAACTCGATCGGCCCGGCCGAAAAGCTCATCGTCCCGCCGCCGTACTCGGCGAGCGTGAGAATAACGCCGGAGACACCTCCGGTTGTGAAGGAACGCCAGGAAAGCGATGTCCCACCCGAGGCGTCGCGAGCCATCGTCACGCCCCTGTCCGGATTGTAGAAATTGATCGGTTCAAACGCCTCGATCGTGTTGCCTTCGATCCGCAGCCCTCCGTCCCAATCGATCTGACGTCCCCTGCCGCGAAAGGCGGCGCCCGCCCACAGCACGCGTATGCGTCGCCCGAGCTCCGACTCATCGTACGGGCGAATCGTTTCCACGGTTCGCGTTCCGTTACGAAGTTCCACCCGCTCTATCGGAGCGGTTCCGGACACCTCGACGCAAAGGCGGGCCGAACGCGCGTCGCCGGCAACGATATCGCCCATGCCGACGCGTCGTCGATCGCCGTTGCAGTCACCGACCGTCGACGTCGTCTCGCACGCCGCGCCGAGCGCCGTGCCTTCGGTGTCCTGCTCGGCGGTCACCGACAGCAGCATGCGGGCGCCGGTGGTTCCGTAGTGGCGTCGGCGCCGATACGCTTCCCATATCGCCTCGCGCGTCAGCGAGCCGGCGTAGATGCCGGTGAGTCCCCCGTAGGCGCCGAAAAGCGAGGCGCCCGGATGGCTCGCGCCGGGGCGACCTTTGTGGCCGTCGGAATTACAGACCACTCCCACCCTGTGGCCGAGCGCGAACGCGTCGTCGAGCAACCATTCGAAGGTCCCCCACGCCGAGTGAATCTCCACCGACCGGCGGATCATCGAATGACAAGCGGACAAATCGGCGTAGCGGCCGCCGACGTGCGCGAACACCATCGCGTCCGTCTTCGAAAGGGCGCGAAAGAGCTCATCTATCCGATTACAGTCGGTCTCGACGTCGGAAGTGTCGTCGATAAGCGCGTGGCAGCTTCGATGGATCGTTTCGCCCTCTCGCAGAAAGTACACGTTATGATCGCCGCCGAGTCCGGTGTTCGCCGACCATTCGTATCCGGGAAACGTTACGAAACGCCCGGGCTCGTTGTACCGGCAGGTGGTCTCCTGCAACGTTTCCCAGAACTCGCGGGTAATCTGGAAGTCGTTTCCCTGGTGCGAAGCGACGTCGAGCCATGCCAGGTCGCGGGCGAACGAAAAGTAGTCGTCCACGCCGTTCGTCCCGATAGTCTCTTCGGACTGACCGTGCAAATCGCCCCAGTAGAGTCGCTCGGCGTGCGTCGCCTCGACGCGCGACGGGTTGAAAGAAACCGGTTCGCCCTCTCCGGTCGACGCCGTAATGCGCAGGATGCCGTCCTCCCTGCAGCGCAGACTCCCGAGCTCGAAGACCGTCCGATCGGCCGGAACGTCCACGCGCTCCGAAAGCCCCTCCACGCCGAGGTTCGCTTCGAACCGGAGACTCCGCGTCCCGATCGGGGCCGGGTTGCCCCACATGTCTTCCCCCCGCACGCGGAGCGAGAACTCCTCATTCCTCGCAAGCGTGGAGGGAATCCGCCCACGCCGGGCGACCGCCTCGGCGGCGGTCAACCGCACTTCGTTGGCGCGGAGATCGCCGCCGGCGCGCACTTCCGCGGGAACCTGCTCGTATCGATAGCAGGCGAATACGTCGGCGAGAACACGGAACTCCAGGCTCGCCTCGCAGAAGGTCTGCATTCGAAACCCCGGTGAGCCTGCGGAGCGATCGCCGAACCGCACTTCGATCCGGTCCCCTTCGGTCAAATACCCGTTGGTCACCCGGATATGGATCGTCTTTCCCCACGGACGCACGTTGGCTTTCGTATCGAAACGGGGAACAAGCGTGACGTCCGCCGTGGATGAGACGCTTACGTAATTCGCCGCATCAGGCGCCTCGAATTGCGGCGTTCCCATGTCGGTGGCGTATCGGTAGCATATCTTGATGCTCCCCGAATCGTCGATGCCGAAAAAGCCGGCGTGATAAATGAGCACGAAATCCTGATAAGATCCGACGGTCACTACCGCCGGCAACGAAAGCTCGACACGGCCGAGCCTTTGAAGGCGTGTTAACTTGATCATGATCGGAAAGAGTATACGGAACGACGACCGCCGGCTCAACCGCATCCGGGCTTCCGTCTTCCGTTCCATGCCGTGCGAAAGGCAGGGCGTCGGGCAATCTCGGAACCGCCGAGCGCGCCGGTCGACGATTGACTCCTCGCGGACGGGCGCCGTAGGATCAGTGACGACACGTCACAACGGGTCACCACGCACGAACGGAGGATGTCACATGAAGCGGCTTCACCTCGCCTGCGGGCAGTTTCGGGCCGACCCCGGGAATAAGCCGGCGAACGTCGCGGCAATGGACCGACTTGCCGCCGAAGCGGCGAAGCGCGGGTGCGAGCTCGTGCTGTTTCCCGAAATGGCTTTGACCGGCTATCTTCCTCCGGACGATATGCCGTCGCTCGCCGAAAGCGTCGACGGCCCTTCCGCCGGGACGATCTCCGACATCGCTCGCGCGCATCGAATCGCGGTGGCGTACGGGTTTCCCGAACTCGTCGACGACCCGGAACGTCGGTTCAACACGTTCATCGTGTTCGACTCGGCCGGCGCCGAGGCGGGCCGGTACCGGAAAATACACCTGTGGGACACCGAAGCGGCGTGGTGCGCCCCCGGGACCGAAACGCCCGTGTTCGATCTTAACGGAACGGCATTGTCGGGCTGGATCTGCTACGACACCAGATTCCCGGAGCTTGCCCGGCTCGAGTTTCTTGCGGGCGCCGAGGTCTGCCTCGTCCCCACCGCGTGGCTCGGGCCGCCCGAAGAGTGGGATCTCTCTCTCCGCGCGCGCGCGCTCGACAACGCGTTCTTCGTCGCCGGATCGGATCTGATCAATCCTCTCTCCGGACTCGAATGCAGGGGCTTGAGTCTGATTACGGGGCCGCACGGAGAGGTTCTGGCGCGGGCGGTCCCGGGAACCGAATGCGTGATCGACGCGGTGCTTGAACCCGAAACGATGCTGAAGCAACGGCGTCGGGTGCCGCTCAGGCGGGATCGTGTTCCGTCGCTCTATCGCCCGCTTGCGCGCTGAGCCGTACGCCGACACCGCCTGCGCGGGTTTCGGAGGCCGTGGCGGTCCGCGCGGCCGTTATGCGGGGCGCCCCGACGAGCTCGCCCGCCGGCGTTCATCGGAGGCGCGATCCCGGATTTCTTCTTCCGTGACTCCGGCGGCGCGATAGAGCGCGAAGATATTCTCGATCGGAGTTTCCGGCGGAATCGAATGGCCGGCGGCAAGGATGTACCCGCCGCCGTCGCGCGTCATGATGTCGATAAGCTCTTCGGTCAGTCGACGAACCTCGGTCGGCGTCCCGGTCGGCACCAGCTCCTGGGTATCGACGCCTCCCATAAAGGTCAGACGGTCGCCGTACTCGGCCTTGAGCGACGCCGGCGACATCCCCGGGCATCCCGGCTGAATCGGATTGAGCACGCCGCACCCCATCTCAATCAGGTCCGGGATAATGGGTCCGAGTGCGCCGCAACAGTGATACGCAACGGGGATGCCCGCGTCGAGGCCCCGTTTGAATACACGTTCGAGGTGCGGCTTGACGACCCGCCGCCACTGGTCGGGGGAGATGATCATCCCCTGCTGCGATGCGACGTCGTCGCCGGTCCACAACCAGTCCGGGTCGAACCGCGTAATCGCCTCCGAAGAGAGTGCCTCGGCGAAGTCGGCGCACCGTTCGATCATGGTCTCCGCAAGCGAAACGTCGACCGCAAAATCCATCAGCGCATCATCCATTCCCCGTAGCCGCCAGTACATCTCGAAACCGCACGGCGAGACGTCGCAACCGAGAAAACGGTCGCCGCACTCGGCGGCCGTACGTTCCATCGGCCGCATCAGCTCTTCGATTGAGCCCCTCGGAAACTCGTAGGCGAGCACATCGTCCCGGTCGGCGCCCCGGAGGGGAAACCGCTCGATCTGGTTGAAACCGAACCGACGAATCCATTCGATGCCCCATCGATCGACATGTCCCTCCCCGTCACGCGCGTGCACGATTCCTTCCATCGCGTAGTTGTTATTGACCCAGGTCTGACGAACATCGTTCTGCAAGATATCGTCGATTTTCTTCGGATCGACGTCGAGATGAGCCGCGAGCGTACGGGTGGTATCCGGATGAAACCACATGTAGAAGGGAATCCGATCGGCGGGCCGCTTTTCAATGGCGGCGAGAACGCGTTCGCGGGAGGTCATTTTCGATACTCGTCCACGTAAAGCCCGATCCGCGACACCGGGATCGATTCGAACTGCGGGCGATCGGGAACGTTGCCGGCTACCTCGCCCGACGCCGTCGATCTCTGCGCGAGCTCGCCGACAAAACGCTCGACCTCCGGATCCTTCCCGACGAGGTTTCGCTCTATCACGACCGCGTCCTTCGGTACCCGCTTACCTATGTCGAGCCATCGCCCGCCGGTACTCAGGTTGTCGACGATCGTGTTCCCGGCGGGAACGGCCGGATCATCGTCGAGAATCGCCGCGAGGGCCGGGTAACGAGTGCGGTAAGGGTCCCGATCGTAGCCGACCGAAGCAAGCTTCGCGTACATTCGCCACGAGCCACCGCGGGCGATGTAGGAAGACGCCCAGCCGAGCCCTCGCGCATCGAGATGCACCGACGGTTCGCATCCCACGAATACATTGCCCGAGACGACCGTGTCGCGCCCTCCGCCGAGCAGAATCGCTCGGCTCGCGCGGTAGAAGAGGTTGCCCACGATTTCGGCGCCGCTCGCCGCGTCGTCGAGGTATATTCCCATCGCGCCTAACGCGCCCGGACCGGCGAGATCATGAATGAAGTTGTACCGAAAAACGACTCCCCGTTCGGTCCAGTCGCGACCCATGTAGAACGCGCCGACGTCCCCCGTTTCGGTCGCGATGTTGAAGACCTCGTTGAACTCGATTACGTGATCGTTCCCGTCGATATTAACACCCATGTGCGGCGCGTTGTGTATGACGTTGTGCGCGACGCGGTTGCCGACCCCGCCGACCTGTACCGCAGGTTGATAGGTCCTTATGCGTTGGGCGAACCGGTAAATGTGGTTATTCTCGACGACGTGCCCTCCCGGCTTCAACGTCCGTCGATCGCCGCCCTGCACCGACACGCCGGCCGCGCCGACGTCGTGGATATCGCAACTCACGATGCGATGGCTCTCGCCCCCCTCCACGACGACGACGGTTCCGCCGAAATTCCGGAACCGCGACCCCACGACCTCGCTTCCCGCGCCTCCTTCGATGCGAAGCGCGCTTCCCCGTCCGGCTTCGAATCCGAGCGATTCGATCCTCACGTTCTCCGCCCGTTTGATCGTGATCAACGGTTCGGAAAGCACGGAAAAAACAACGGCGCCGGGTTCGATGGGTTCGATCGGCCAATAGTAGAGCAGGCGACGCGCCCGATCGAGATACCATTCGCCCGGAGCATCGAGCTCTTCAAGGACATTGATAAAGGCGAATCTCTGCCCGGCCGTGTATCCGTACCTGTGGTGCGGGGCTCCGGGGGTAACCTCGCGCAACTCGGTGTCGATCGAGGCGACCCGCAAATACTCATCGGCCCAGTCCCACGTCCAGTAGCCGTGCACCCATATGTCGCCGCTCGGCGCCCACCGGGATGGGCGGTCTCCCGGATAGGTAAACCGCCCGTAGTGGCGGCCGCGCGGGACGGCCGACTTGTCGCGATCGAGCCCCGCGTAGATCATCTTCTCCCCGGTCTGTGGAACCGATTCGATAAGCAGCCAGCCGTCGTTGGGAAACCGCGCCGGCCTGGTGAGCGTTCCGTTGTGATAGAGCTCCGGACGCGTTCCGAGCACGGGGTTGATCGAACCGAAGTTCCTGATGCCGAGCGCGCCGAGATCGCACACGAGCACGTTGTTTCCGGCCTCACGCGTCAGTCGACGCTTGACCGTTCGGTCGGTAAGCCGCGTAAAGCCGTCGAGAACGACTCCGCCGGAGAGCACCGCGCGCTCTCCCGGATACGATCGCAGGATCGTCGGGTAATCGCCCGTCCCGGAGAGGGTCTCGCGAATCGTCAGTGGCTTTACGACGCGATAGACGCCTTCCCGCAGGTAGATCGCAACGGGAAGCGACGATTCGCCGCGTCGAGCTTCTTCGGCGAGTTTCAACGCGCGTCCTACCGTCGCGACCGGGCCGTCGCCCCCGTCGGGCGCGGCGGATCGCCCGCTCATCGTGTCGTCGCCCGTCGACGACACGAATAGCTTGAAGTAGTTGTCTTGTCCCATCGCCGATCCTCTCGCCTCAACAGACGGATATCTTCTTTCTTCGATCGCCGACGGCGCCGCTTCGTTGAGCGCACACCCCATCGCGAACAAGAAAACCACGGCCGCGGATGATAGGAGAGCCGTTTTCATCGGGCCCATTGTAGA
Organism: Spirochaetota bacterium; assembly: GCA_024275515.1. Lineage (GTDB taxonomy): Bacteria > Spirochaetota > Spirochaetia > ARS1246 > ARS1246 > JAJRYZ01. The sequence continues at coordinate 500 of JAJRYZ010000055.1, read as the reverse complement.
ACCCCGCTCGCCCGCCGGCAAGCGAACTACCCTTCTGTTTCACAGAAGGCGCGAATATGGTAGTCTACGATGGACACGTATCGAAGGGTCGGCGGATTACGCAGAGCCGATGGGGAAAAGGACATTATGGAACGGAACGAGATCGCATCCATAGCGATTCTGTGGGACATAGAAAACGTCACTCCAAGCACCGATTCGCTCTTCGTTCGCGGACTTATCGACTACGCAGCCGAGCTCGGCCGCATTTCGATCGCTCGCGCTTACGGCGACTGGACACGTTCGGGAATCCGCCACACCGCGGAGCTCCTCGCCGACAACTCTTTCGAGATGATCCATGTGCCGAAATCGAAAAAGAACAGCGCCGACGTCACGTTAAGCACCCAGGCGGTGGAACTCGTATTCCAGTACAGTCACATTCGAAAGCTCGTTCTCGTTACCGGCGACGCCGACTTTCGGCCTCTTCTTCAAAGCATACGCAAGCAGAATATTCAATCCATCGT